>NZ_JAYQWM010000104.1:0-10522 GCF_036662595.1 Escherichia sp. Lx600-2
GACTCTACAATGTGGATGCTCGGTACTCTGGTTATTAGTATCTTGCTGATCATAGTCTCAATTATTAAATTTAAGTTTCACCCTTTTTTAGCCCTGTTACTCGCCAGCTTTTTTGTCGGTATTGCAATGAAAATGAACCCGTTAGAGATGGTGAATGCTATCGAAAATGGGATTGGCGGTACACTCGGTTTTTTAGCCGCTATTATTGGACTAGGCACCATACTAGGGAAAATGATGGAGATTTCAGGTGCAGCAGAGCGCATCGGGATCACCCTACAGAAAAGCCGTTGGTTAACTCCAGACGTCACCATGGTACTAATTGGTTTAATCTGTGGTATCACTCTATTTGTTGAGGTGGGGGTTGTTTTGTTGATCCCACTGGCATTTTCCATCGCCAAAAAAACCAATACCTCTTTATTAAAACTGGCTATCCCGCTATGTACTGCGCTGATGGCCGTACACTGTATCGTTCCGCCACACCCTGCTGCACTATTTGTCACTAATGAACTTGGGGCAGATATTGGCACTGTGATTGTTGCGGGCTTAGCCGTTGGTTTAGTCGCCTCACTGGTCGGCGGGCCATTATTCCTAAAGTTCTTAGGTGAGCGCTTACCTTTTAAAACGGTACCAGAAGCCTTTTCTGACTTAGAAGTCCGTGAAGAAAAAGATTTACCCTCGCTAGGTGCCACTTTATTTACCGTTTTACTGCCAATTATTCTCATGTTGATCAAAACCGCAGCAGATTTGAACATGAGCAAAGACAATCAATTATTTACCCTTTTACAGTTTATTGGTAACCCAATCACTGCCATGTTTATTGCCGCATTTGTCGCTTATTACGTACTGGGCATTCGCCGTAATATGGGCATGAGCGTGCTACTCAGTAAAACGGAAGAAAGCTTTAGTTCCATCGCCAATATTTTATTAATCATTGGTGCGGGAGGGGCGTTTAATGGCATCTTAAAAGGAAGTGGGTTAAGCGATTCCCTTGCGCTGGTTCTTTCAGGCATTGATATGCACCCAATCCTATTGGCTTGGTTAGTGGCTATCATTCTACATGCTGCGGTAGGCTCTGCGACCGTTGCCATGATGGGCGCCACTGCAATTGTTGCCCCATTAATGCCAATGTACCCGCATATCAGCCCTGAGATCATGACATTAGCCATCGGCTCAGGCGCAATTGGCTGTACCATCGTGACGGACTCCTTGTTCTGGCTGGTCAAACAATATTGTAATGCCACCTTGGCTGAAACATTTCGTTTTTACAGTGTCGCCACACTTATCGCATCCATCGTTGCGCTGGCAGGCACCTTTGCACTTTCATTTGTGATTTAAAAGAGAGTAATTATGACTCAGATAAATATTGATAAGTTAATTGCTGACACCCCTTTAGTTCAGGACTTAATCGATTTAAAGCAAGTTACTTGGTTTAACCCAAACTCAACCACCACACAAGCGGGTTTACCCTATGTGGGGTTGACCCTCGAGGATGTGCAAGACGCCGAGGCACGTTTAACACGTTTCGCCCCATATTTAATGAAAGCGTTTCCTGAAACGCAAACCACACAAGGGATCATAGAATCCGACGTGGTTGCTATTCCCAATATGCAAAGTGCTCTTGAAACACGTTATGAAACGCCAATTACTGGGGAAATGTTACTTAAAAAAGATAGCCACCTACCTATTTCGGGCTCAATAAAAGCGCGAGGCGGTATCTATGAAGTTTTGACCCATGCGGAAAAGCTCGCTTTAGAAGCCGGTTTATTATCAATTGATGATAATTATGAAATTCTATCCTCAGATAAGTTTCGACAATTCTTTAGCCAATATAGTATCGCCGTTGGCTCAACCGGCAATTTAGGCATGTCTATTGGCATTATGAGTGCAAAATTAGGCTTTAGTGTCAGTGTACATATGTCGGCGGATGCACGTCAGTGGAAAAAAGATAAGTTACGTTCTCACGGCGTAAATGTTGTTGAATATCAACAGGATTATAGCATTGCGGTCGAACAAGGCCGCAAAGAAGCTGAAAAAGACCCGCGCTGCTTCTTTATTGATGACGAAAACTCAACCACACTATTTTTAGGCTATGCGGTTGCAGGTTTACGTTTGAAAAAACAATTTGTAGAGCAAGGCATTATTGTTGATAACCAACACCCGCTGTTTGTTTATCTGCCTTGTGGTGTCGGCGGAGGCCCGGGTGGCGTTGCCTTTGGCTTGAAGTTAGCCTTTGGTGATGCGGTACATTGCTTATTTGCCGAACCCACACATTCACCTTGCATGTTGCTTGGTGTGCATACAGGGCTCCATGATGCCATTTCAGTACAAGAAATCGGCATTGATAACATCACGGCCGCTGATGGCCTTGCAGTGGGACGCGCGTCAGGGTTTGTGGGGCGTGCAATGGAACATTTAATTGATGGTTATTACACGATTGATGATACCGAGATGTACAACCTATTAAGCTTACTTAATCAAACGGAGTCGATTAAGCTCGAGCCTTCCGCACTAGCAGGTATGACCGGCAGTGTTCATGTCACCCAAAACACAGACTATTTACAGTCTAAGTCACTGACACCAGAAGTCATGGCCAATGCCACCCACCTTGTCTGGGCGACCGGTGGCGGTATGGTACCGCAAGATGAGATGGATAAATATTTATCGCAAGCCAAACTAAGCTAGTGATACATAGGATTAAAGCCATCTTCTTTTTTTATCAGAAGATGGCTTTAAAATTATTGCCCCGGTAATGGCACTAAATCACTTTCAATATAACGTCGTACCAATGTTGCTAACGCAACCAGTGAATCAATATGCGTTCTTTCCCAACCATGGGAGCTATCTAAGGCAAAACATGCTAATGCAACCCGAATATCCCACCCAGCATCAATAGCTGCCGCACTATCAGAACGGTAATGTTTAAATGTATCGCGCACATGAGGGATGTTATATTGCTGGCATAATTGCAGTAAGTGGCGCGTAATCGCTAAATCAAATGGCCCCGTTCTATCACGAAATGCCAATGTTAATGCGTCATCACGTGTTGTTTGATCAGGCGCTGAAACAGAATTATCAATCGCTAATAATTCCTGAACTTGCTCACCAAAGCCATGAGTCCCTCCAATCCCGACCTCTTCAGAAATCGTGAACATCAATTGGCAAGAAACAGCTGGTAGCACACCATCGTCCACTAGCGATTTTAATGCCGCTAACATCACCGCACAGCCTGCTTTGTCATCTAAATGACGAGAAACAATAAACCCATTGTCAATAAATTCAGGTTGGGCATCAACTGCCACCATATCCCCCACATTCAGACCATGAGATTGTAGATCTTCCACACTATAACATGGGGCATCAAGGCGAATTTCTAAGTTATCCCAATCAGCCACTTGAGTATCCACTTCGGTATTAAAGCGGTGACCTGATGCTTTTAACGGTAGAATGGTGCCGCGATACTGGTGATTATCACCATACACGGTGACTCGAGCGCCTTCAGCAAAGCGCGCAGCCCAAGTGCCCGTATTACGTAACGCTAACCGCCCGTTAGGTTTGAGCTGAGTAACCATTGCCCCTAAGGTATCCAAATGGGCTGCAAGTGCCCGTTTGGGTTCATCATTACCGAATGTAATATATAACACTCCACGGCGCGTATACTGCGGTGTAAAACCCAACTCAGTCAACCATTGGTGCGTTTGTGCGACCGCTTTCTCAGTCATACCCACCGGGCTAGGTGTACATAAAAGTGTCTTTAATACTGAGGTTAGATATGCTTTATCTATCATTATGTTACCTATCTTCACTTAAAAAACGTTCTTGCAGTGTGGCTTGTAGAGCCAACATTGCTTGCTCGGCATAATTCATGTGCTCTTCCATCACCGCCTGTACCTTAGCGGCATCTTTACGGCGTAATGCCTCTATTAATTGATACTGATATTCAATGCCTTGGCATCTATCTACTGGTTCGGGTTTCAGGTAAATGTCTTTACAAACCGCTAAATCTTTAAGTAAACGCTGTAAAAAATGGCAGATAAACACTAAGAGAACATTATCTGAGTAACTGGCAACGACGGCATGGAAATCCAACTCTGCCATTCGCTGTTGCCAGCGTTCCTCTTCATTAGCAGGCTCATGGTCGTAAATCGCAATGGTGTCATACAGTTTTTGAATTCCCGCATTATCGATATTATCAATGGCACTCACTGCAACAACTGGCTCTAATAATTTACGCAATGTATAGATATCTTTAATGGAAATATCTCGCGTGAATAAATAGTTTGATAACAAGCTCATCGCACGGGATTCGGTCATTGAATCAATAAACGCCCCCCCGCCTGGGCCCGTTTTGGTTTTAATTAACCCCTGCACTTCCAATGATTTTAAGGCTTCTCTTACCGTGCTTTTACTCGCGCTATAACGCTCAATTAGCTCTTTTTCTTGGGGTAAGCGGTCACCCGGTATCAGGTTATCCGCCATAATCGTTTCTTTTATCGCATTAACAATTTCATCAGTACGTTTAATGCGAACTGGCTCGATAGCCGCTGTCTTATCCGTGCTCATATTAGGACCCCAACTGATTTTAAATATATTTCTAAGCTTCAACGCGAATACGCGGCGCACTCGCCAGTAAGTTACGAGTGTAGTCGTGTTCTGGTGCCGCAAATAAGTCACAAGTATCACGACATTCTAGCAAATCCCCTAAATAGAGTACGGCCACCCTATCTGCTATAGACTCTACCACCGCCAGATCATGGCTAATAAATAAGTAAGACAGTGAAAACTGTTGCTTTAGTTCTTCGAGTAACAACAAAACTTGGGCTTGTACTGACACATCCAATGCGCTCACAGGCTCATCAAGAACTAAGATTCGCGCATCTGCGGCAAGCGCTCGCGCAATCGCTAAGCGCTGAGCTTGCCCCCCTGAAAACTCGTGAGGGTAACAGGCTAATGCATCCATTGGCATATGGACAGCCTCAAGCAATTCAGCCAACCGCCCCTGTCTTTGTGTTTGATTCATATGCTTTAAATATTTTAAAGGCACCGACAATGTTTCACCGATGGTTTTGCGTGGATTTAAAGAAGCAACAGGGTCTTGGAATACATATTGAATAGCTTGACCGAAAGCACGAGCCCCCTGTTTTTGCCACTGAGCACGAGTTTGCCCGAGTACCGTAATGTCGCCTGAGGTTTCTTTCTCTAACCCAACTAGAATACGGGCTAAAGTGCTTTTCCCTGAGCCGCTTTCCCCTACGACGGCTAACGTTTCCCCTTCGTACAATGACAATGAAATATTTTTCAGCGCCTGAACTTCTCTCCCTCGGGGATGAAATAAGCTGCGAGGGTGACCAAAGGTTTTCACCAGTTGATTAACGTCAATAACCTTGTTCATTAGGCCTCCTGTGCGGAATTATTTCCATAAAGCTGCTCAACCTGAGTCAAAAACGCTCTGCCCTCTCCCAATTTTGGAACACTGGCTATCAGCCGCTGTGTATAAGGGTGCTGAGGTTGCTGTAACACGTCTTGTGTATTACCGGTTTCTACGATAACGCCCTGCTGCATAACGGCCACTCGGTCACAAATTTGGTTAATCACCGCAAAATCATGAGTAATAAATAACAATGCTACCCCTCGTTCACGACGTAGTTGATCGAGCAATTCTAAAATTCGCGCTTGTACGGTGACATCTAGTGCGGTTGTCGGTTCATCGGCAATAATCAAAACAGGGTCATTCGCTAATGCCATCGCAATACCAACTCGTTGGCGTTGCCCACCGGATAACTCATGAGGATAAGCATCAAAACGCTCCGCTGCATCCGGTATACCGACGCTATCAAGTAGTTCAATCGCTTTCATTTTGGCATCATAACTCGATAACGCTTGGTGAGCCGTGATCGCTTCACGAAGCTGTACACCCACGGTAAATTGGGGGTGTAACGTAGTCAGAGGATCTTGGAAAATATATGACACCTTAGCACCACGGCGTCTTTGCATAACGGATAAAGGTAAAGACAACATTTCTTCATGCTCAACATAGATGCCACCTGCGGTGATCACCGCGGGCGGCGAAGCCAAAAGCCCCATAACAGATAATGCAGTTACACTTTTCCCTGAACCACTTTCACCAATTAACCCCAAACATTCCCCCGCACCAACATTAAAGCTAATACCTTTAACGGTAGGCCGTAATTGCCCCCCCTGACGAAAGGCGACAGAAAGGTCTTTAACTTCCAATATCGCCTGTTTTCCCTCGGTTTTGGCAGGAATATTTACACGGTCTGTTTGTGTCATCGGTTGTGAACGATGTAAGGCACCTGATTTTAGGCGAGGGTCAAGGATGTCACGTACCCCATCCCCCAGTAAGTTAAAGCTAATCACAATCAGGAAAATCATAATTCCAGGAACCAGAGCAACATGTGGTGCAACAAACATCTGAGCACGCCCTTGACCTAGCATCGACCCTAAATCAGCATTCGGCGGCTGGGTTCCTAATCCTAAAAATGACAAGCCAGCGGTTTCTAAAATCATCCACCCGATGGTCGTCGACATTGTGACAACAATGATTGGCAATACATTCGGTAAAACCTCGGTCAGTAAGACCTGTAAATGGTTTTTACCTGACAACCTTGCGGCCTGAATAAAGTCTCTATCTCGCAGCCCAACCGTTAACCCACGGATATTTCTCGCGAAAAAAGGAATATTCACTAATGCGATAGCATATAGCGCATTTAATAAACCGGGGCCAAGTACAGCTACAATCGCTAACGCTAATAGGATATATGGAAATGCCATCAACATATCAATACAGCGCATCAATAAGGTATCAGTTCGGTGGCCCACATAGCCGGCGATTAAACCAATTAGGGTTCCAAGTATTGCAGCGATTAACGTCGCTGAAATACCCACCATCAGCGAAACACGAGTTCCCCACAATAATCGAGACAAGATATCCCGCCCTAAATGGTCAGTGCCTAATATATGCCCCGGTGAAAAAGCTGGGAGCAAGCGGTTCACTAAGTCCGTTTCATCTGGATTAGCCAAAGGCAACCAAGGCGCAAGCAAGGCAAGTAGCATAATAACGGTTAAAATAAACAGCCCTAGTGTCGCAAGGCGATTAGCGAGCAATAAAGAACCTATTGATTGACGATGACGATGTTGAATAACTGGGGCGGTATTATGACTCATGATTTCAACCTCGGATCTAACATTGCTTGCACCACATCAGCCAGCAAATTGATAAACACATAGGACGCAGCAGCAATTAACACGCCCCCTTGCACTAAAAATAAATCACGGGTAGCTACCGCTTTGACCAACATTGCCCCTAAGCCCGGCCATTGAAAAACCGTTTCAATATAAACCGCACCACCAAACACAAACCCTGCCTGAATACCAATAACAGGGATCACCGATACCAATGCCATACGAAATGCATGGCGGAAAATGACTTTGCGTTCACTCAACCCTTTTGCGCGTGCAGTACGAATAAAATCAAGGCGTAGAACCTCTAACATTGCTGTTCGCGTCAAACGCGCTATCACGCCTGTCGCAACTAGCGAAAGGGTTATTGCGGGTAAAACAAGGTGATGCAATAAGTCGCGAAAGCCGCCCCCCTGCCAAATATCATACATTCCTGATGCGGGGAACCATTGTAGCTGTACCGAAAAAAGCATGATCATCAACAACCCAATCCAAAAGGATGGCATTGAAATACCGAGTAAAACCGCCAATGTGATCGTCCTATCACTCCAACTAAATTGACGGATCGCAGAAATAATCCCAGCTAATAGCCCCAGCACTGAGCTGAGCAATAACGCACTTCCCCCCAAAATTAAGGTGGCAGAAAAACGCTCAAGGACCTCATCAACCACAGGACGATTCAGCACAAAAGAACGCCCTAAGTCCCCTGAAATCAAATTATTCATCCAAATAAAATACTGCTGATATAACGGTTTATCTAAACCAAGCTCAGTTTTCACTCGAGCCACGTTCTCTGGTGTTGCCCAAGGTCCAAGCAATGCTTGAGCTGGCTCCCCAGGGATCATTGCCATGATAAAAAAGACAATTAATGTTAGACCAATCAGTATGGGTATCGTCGCTAACAGGCGTTTAAAGCAGTATAACCACATAGTTTTTCCCCATAAAATCTATTAACCAACTGAAAATATTCACGTTAATTAATCTTTGCGAACATCTTTAAGTAATAAATTAAAATTCGGCTGCAATTTAAAATGTTTAACATGCTCATTCGCGACTGCATTTTGCTTCCAATTAGCAACAAACAGCCAAGGCGCATCTCGGTGAACAATTTTTTGTACTTGTTTATACAGTTGAGCGCGTTCTTCAAGGTCATTCGTGACTCTCGCTTTATCTAACAACCTATCGAGTTGTTGATTACTGTAATAACCGGAATTAAAGCCGCCTTTATCGGGCCAAGATGCAGAATGTAAGGTTAGGAACGGCAAGGTATCAGGGTCATTCGTCATCCATGCCATTTCAGCCATGTGGGCTTGCTGTAAGCCTGAATTAACTTTAGATAAATAGGTATTCCACTCAAAGGTTTGAATTTCAACAGATAACCCAACAGCTTTGAGGTCTGCTTGGATTGCGGTTGCCATCGGGATAGGGTCTAACATACCTGAGCCCCCTTCCGTAACATAAAAAACAATTTTTTGCCCTTGTGCTCCCGCTTCTGCAATTAATTGCCGCGCTTTTTCAGGGTCATAAGGGTAAGCCTCTGTTTCTTGGTCAAACGCCCAGTCAAAAGCAGATGGAATAGGCCCTTCAGCCACACCAGCTGAATCTTGGAGAATATACTTAACGATATTTTGCTTATTAACCGCATAATTTACCGCTTGCCTTACACGCACATCATCAAAAGGAGGTTGTGATGCATTTAGCATCACGTACCACACATGTGGCCCTACGGCTTCATAAACCTTAAAACGCTCATCCTTGATAAATAAAGGGACGTTATCCGCAGGCACTTCAACCATCGCGTCAATCCCACCTGATAGCATTTCTGCTACCCGTGTATTGGCGTCCGTTATTGGTCGGAAAACCACATTTTTTAAGTGTGGTTTTCCATCCCAATACTGCTCATTTGCCGAGACCACAACGCGCTGGTTTGCCGTCCATTCGTCAAATTTAAACGGCCCTGTCCCGCTTGGATGACGACTAAAGTCCTTGTCATATTGCTTGACGGCTGCCGGTGACACAATCAGCCCTGCGGGGGTAGCTAAATTTGATAAGAACGGTGCAAATGGCTCTTTTAAGGTAAATACCACCGTTAAATTATCTGGGGTGGTAATTTTATCTATCGCAGAGAAAAAAAATGATAAAGGAAATGGACCAGTATGATAGTAAGGATGTTGGCTATCTAGCATGCGGTCAAACGTAAATTTAACTGCCTGCGCATCAAACGCACTACCATCATGGAACTTGATGTTTTCACGTAAATGAAATGTGTAAGTCAAACCGTCATCGCTGACTGACCATGACTTTGCCAATGCAGGTTCAAGTGTCAATGTACCATCGGCATTGCGAACTAACCCTTCGTATATATTCACGAGTATCCGAGAATCATTGGCCGCAGTCGCCACTTGCGGGTCGAGTGATTGCGGCTCCGCAACCTGCCCAAGCAATAGTACATCACTATGGTTTGCCGCCAATGTCGGTGTAGAAATAAAGCAGAAAAACCAAAAACTGGCTATCCACCTGCATAAACGCATCCTCATACGGCCCTCCCCGAGCGTTGACATTGCTATGTGATTTTTAAATGTGATTTGTGTCAATTTTGTTAATTATTTTATCTTTTATCCTATTTATGATGATAAATTATGTTTCACGCAACAATTTATAATGATAAATTTGATCGATGTCTAATTTATGAGGTGTGAAATGACATTTTCAATTGTGGCTCACTGTCCGCAAACAGGGAAAATTGGCGCAGCAACAGCAACAGGCGGGCCCGCTGTCGGTGCCCTTGTTTTGCATGGTGCAAGCCAAGTGGGAGCTATCGCAACCCAAGCCATGACCAACCCGATAGCAGGTTTAAAAGGTATTGAACATTTACGGCTTAGTGACCACGCCAAACAGAGCTTAGATTTCCTTCTGATGGAAGATACCAACAGTGAATTACGGCAACTGATCATTATTGATAAATATGGGGAAAGTGCAGACTGGACAGGAAGTAAATGCTTACCTTGGTGTGGTAGTTTGTCTGAAAAAAACTTCGCTACAGCAGGGAATATGCTAACCGGTGAGCAGGTTCTTCAAGCAATACACCAAAGTTATCAGCAAAACTCACATCTTGAGCTTGCAGACAGGCTATTACTCGCCATGCAAGCAGGGGCAAATGAAGGTGGTGATTACCGTGGGATACGCTCTGCTGCATTAAAAATATGGAATAACCGGCAATATGCAGATATTGATATTCGCTGTGACTGGTCAGAAACCCCGTTAACTGAGCTTTATTTGGTCCTTCAACAGGTTCGTTCCGAGGATTATGCTAATTTCTTTGCTC
>NZ_JAYQWM010000105.1:0-10259 GCF_036662595.1 Escherichia sp. Lx600-2
AAAATTCATTGCAGTTACATTGATCTCATCAATGAAATGTAAAAATATATAAACTTGATGATTTAAGCATTTTCTTATACCCGTTCAGACGTTATTCTTATTTCAGATCATCGTCAGAATTGACTTCACGATCACATTTCGGACCGGCAGAAAGGAATTATTCTGCAAACAGTAATTATGGTGTTTTGATTTATCTTGCACCTCTCCACTTCTGGATATAAGGATATTAGGTATGGCAACCGCTGGAATGCTTCTCAAACTCAACTCTCAAATGAACCGCGAGTTTTACGCATCCAATCTCTACCTTCACCTGAGTAACTGGTGTTCTGAACAGAGTCTGAACGGCACCGCCACTTTCCTTCGCGCCCAGGCACAGAGTAATGTGACCCAAATGATGCGCATGTTTAACTTTATGAAGAGTGTCGGCGCTACCCCCATCGTTAAAGCCATTGATGTTCCCGGTGAAAAACTGAACTCTCTGGAAGAACTGTTCCAAAAAACGATGGAAGAATACGAGCAACGTTCTAGTACGTTGGCACAGTTAGCCGATGAAGCGAAAGAACTGAATGATGATTCAACCGTCAATTTCCTGCGCGATCTGGAAAAAGAACAGCAGCATGATGGCCTGTTGCTGCAAACCATTCTTGATGAAGTGCGCAGTGCGAAACTTGCGGGTATGTGCCCAGTGCAGACCGACCAACATGTTCTGAATATCGTGTCGCATCAGCTGCATTGATCATACATCGGCGCTAATGCATTGCGCCGATGAAGTTTTTGAGAAACCGCTGCCTCATCTTTTTGAAGCAGCGGTTTTTTAATGGGATTCGCCTTGTGGGGTAAACTTGAGTTCAATCAGCGCGATGGCTTTTTGGATTGCCCGCATGGTGACCGGGTCTGCGGCGGCGGGATGGTTAGTAAAGTCGATATTCTTCAGCTGGCTGGACATTTTTTCGCGAACTTCAACGGGCGCGATTACATCGAGAACATCCAGAATTTGTTTGATAACCAACTGGCAAGCAACCACATCAGAAACCAGTTCCTGATCGGCATTCAGCGGCTGGGACATCGTAAACTCCTGATAGCATTTTGAAAGCCGTTATAGTAGCGGCTTCACATCTTCAACGATAGTCACATCCACCCTCATCAGGACACAAAAAAACCTGCCGGAGCAGGTTTTTTGTTATCGGAACATATTGCCTGGCGGTACGTCTTTGAACGTCTTGCAATAGTTATTGAACATACTTTTCAGGATTTTGCGCAGTTTCATCGCGGCACTCCGACCATTTGTTATACAGGTGTTATTGTCTTTGCGCTTATAATATGACAACCATCACAAAAATCAATCTTTATGTGATACAAATCACATAAATACCCCTTTAATGTTATAAAAATGATAACCAAAAAACAGCCCCCCTATTTCTGACACCTACAGATGGCAAGAAATAGCGCCTGCCAGGCGTCTTTTCCGGCCATTGTCGCAGCGCTGTAACGCGTAAAATAGTGCTTTCTCTTACTCTTCTGGCTGGACCATGAGACTTCTGATTCTGACTCTTTCATTAATAACGCTGGCGGGGTGTACGGTTACTCGCCAGGCCCATGTGAGCGAAGTTGACGCGGCAACAGGTATTGTACGGTTGGTTTATGACCAGGCTTTTTTGCAGCATGCCCATACCGATCGTTATGTCAGTCGCGGGATCGCCGATCGCGCATGCCAGCAGGAAGGCTATACCCACGCGATCCCCTTTGGTCAGCCAGTAGGCAACTGTAGCCTTTTTGCGGGTTCCTTATGTTTGAATACGGAATTCACTTTGTCATATCAGTGCCATCATTCCGCCTTCCCTGTCTTTCTCTAAATATTTTAATCAGCGAGGGGATCTTCGCTGATTAAAGAAATAGCGGTAATGCGTTTTATTCCCATTCGTATTTTTAATAATTGAAGTTTATATTTTACCTTTTGCAAATAATAAAATAACAAATTATAGTGACGCCACAGCAACAAATATAACCTTTGTGGAGCACTATCATGCTGAAACCAGAAATGATTGAAAAACTTAATGAGCAGATGAACCTGGAACTGTACTCTTCACTGCTTTATCAGCAAATGAGCGCCTGGTGCAGCTATCATACCTTCGAGGGTGCTGCCGCGTTCCTGCGCCGCCACGCCCAGGAAGAGATGACGCATATGCAGCGTCTGTTTGATTACCTGACTGATACCGGAAACTTACCGCGTATTAATACCGTTGAATCTCCGTTTGCTGAATATTCTTCACTTGATGAATTATTCCAGGAAACCTATAAACACGAACAATTAATCACGCAGAAAATTAACGAACTGGCTCATGCTGCAATGACCAATCAGGACTACCCAACATTTAATTTCCTGCAATGGTATGTTTCTGAGCAGCATGAAGAAGAGAAACTGTTCAAATCGATTATTGATAAATTAAGCCTGGCAGGCAAAAGCGGCGAAGGTCTGTATTTTATCGACAAAGAACTCTCTACCCTCGACACACAAAACTAATGCTCTCCGGCGGCAGGTTTTCTGCCGCCGTTTCAAATCAGTGACGGCAAATCTTACTCTGATCGGTCGAAAAACCGTCTTCAGAAGGAATAAATTTGCCTTTTGCTGCCAGAAACGCCACCAGCTCTCCCGCTGTCATCCCTTCTGCCGAGCAGGAGTGAAAACGTGCCTGTTCACCAAAACGCGCTTTAATCGCAGCTTCCAGACTGGCATGCGTATATTGCTCACCTGATTCAATCATCATATTTAACACTTCATGACCGTGAATAGAGTCCATCGTTCCTCCTCAAAAAAAAGCCTAGCGTAGCGATTGCCGCTTATGAAGACTTTGCGCCAGCGCAGGACTGAATACTTTTTATTGTACATTTATATTTACACCATATGTAACGTCGGTTTGACGAAGCAGCCGTTATGCCTTAACCTGCGCCGCAGATATCACTCATAAAGATCGTCAGGACAGAAGAAAGCGTGAAAAACAGAACTCTGGGAAGTGTTTTTATCGTGGCGGGAACCACAATTGGCGCAGGTATGCTGGCAATGCCGCTGGCTGCGGCAGGTGTTGGTTTTAGCGTCACGTTAATCTTGTTGATTGGGCTTTGGGCGTTGATGTGCTACACGGCGCTATTACTGCTGGAGGTGTACCAGCATGTTCCGGCAGATACCGGTCTTGGCACGCTGGCAAAACGCTATCTGGGACGCTACGGTCAGTGGCTGACGGGCTTCAGTATGATGTTCTTAATGTATGCTCTGACTGCGGCATACATCAGCGGTGCCGGTGAATTGTTGGCCTCCAGCATCAGCGACTGGACAGGTATTTCAATGTCGGCAACCGCTGGCGTGCTGTTGTTCACTTTTGTTGCCGGTGGCGTGGTTTGTGTCGGGACATCGCTGGTCGATTTATTTAACCGTTTTCTGTTCAGCGCCAAAATTTTTTTTCTGGTGGTGATGCTGGTATTGCTGCTACCGCATATTCACAAAGTGAATCTTTTAACCCTGCCGTTGCAACAGGGGCTGGCACTGTCTGCAATCCCGGTGATTTTTACGTCGTTTGGTTTTCACGGTAGCGTGCCGAGTATTGTCAGCTATATGGATGGCAACATTCGTAAGCTACGCTGGGTGTTTATAACCGGTAGTGCGATCCCCCTGGTGGCATATATTTTCTGGCAGGTGGCGACGCTTGGCAGCATTGATTCAACAACCTTTATGGGATTGCTGGATAATCATGCCGGATTAAACGGGCTGTTACAGGCGTTACGCGAAATGGTGGCCTCTCCGCATGTTGAGCTGGCAGTGCATTTATTTGCTGATTTAGCCCTCGCCACGTCATTTCTCGGCGTTGCGTTAGGCTTATTTGATTATCTGGCTGATTTGTTTCAGCGTTCAAATACCGTTGGTGGAAGATTGCAAACTGGTGCAATTACCTTTCTGCCGCCGTTGGCGTTTGCACTGTTTTATCCACGAGGATTTGTGATGGCGCTGGGTTATGCCGGTGTGGCGCTGGCGGTACTGGCATTGATTATCCCTTCGCTGTTGACCTGGCAAAGCAGAAAGCACAATCCTCAAGCGGGTTACCGGGTCAAAGGTGGTCGTCCGGCGCTGGTGGTGGTGTTTCTCTGTGGTATTGCTGTGATTGGCGTGCAATTTTTGATTGCGGCAGGGTTGTTACCAGAAGTGGGGTGATTAGATAGCCTCAAATTCCTTATTGGGTGCCAGAATTAACGCTGACACCCAATTTGACTTCTTAATGCAGGCAGCACTGCTTAAATTTCTTACCACTGCCGCACGGACAAGGATCGTTACGCCCCGGTTTCTCTTCTGCTTTGATCGGTTGCTGAACAGCTTTTTCCTGCGGATGCGCCATCCAGTATGCATGTAAATCAAGCGCCGCCAGTCGAATGGCATCTACGCTCTCTTCAAACGCTTCTGGCGACATCTTCTCTACCCGCTCGAAGTTTTCCTCAGTACCGTGCAGCGCAATCGCCTCCAGCGCTGGTTTTAACGAATCGGGCAATGTTGACCAGTCAGAAAGTGCCACGCCCCGCATATAGCCAAAGCACCACTCCTCAACAATCGTCAGCTCGCTGCCATCAACTTCTCGCAAGCCGAATAACGGCTCAAACTGCTCCGGGAATTCGTTCAGACGCTCTGCGGTATCGGCCATATGTTGAAAAGCCAGGTTCATAAAGCGCGTCATCTCTTTCTCTGACGCCCAGCGCGGCACATAGTCAGCCCCACCCCACACGGCAACCAGCCACTGTGCCGGTTCAATCTCTTGCGGAGAACTCAACACCGCCGTCAATAAACCGTCCAGCTCCGCCACATCAAGGATGGCGTGGTCAGTGTTGTATTTGGTCAGAATATCGTCCAGCCATTCCAACTCACTTTCGTTTAACGGTCCCGTTTTCATACGCTTTTCCTTGTGGATCTCAACTCGCCAGCACCTATCTTACATGCCGGTCCGTATCAGAGATACTTTTTGAGTGGCTTTGCCGGTGATTAAAAATTAAGGAGGGTGTAACGACAAGTTGCAGGCACAAAAAAACCACCCGAAGGTGGTTTCACGACACTGCTTATTGCTTTGATTTTATTCTTATCTTTCCCATGGTACCCGGAGCGGGACTTGAACCCGCACAGCGCGAACGCCGAGGGATTTTAAATCCCTTGTGTCTACCGATTCCACCATCCGGGCTCGGGAAGAAAGTGGAGGCGCGTTCCGGAGTCGAACCGGACTAGACGGATTTGCAATCCGCTACATAACCGCTTTGTTAACGCGCCAAATTCTTCAGGCCTTTCAGCCAGACATCCGCTGACGCCGATGCCTTTTAAACTGGAGCGGGAAACGAGACTCGAACTCGCGACCCCGACCTTGGCAAGGTCGTGCTCTACCAACTGAGCTATTCCCGCATTCATCAAGCAATCAGTTAATCACTTGATTTTATTATCGTCTGGCAATCAGTGCCGCCGTTCGATGCGTTGCATTCTACTTACCTGGCGCGATGAGTCAACGATATTTTTCACCACTTTTGATCGTTTGCTGAAAATTGCGCCGAAACGATCACTGATCAAGCAAATCTGCACGCGCAGCGCTCAAATATTGCAACATTGACCACAGAGTCAGTACCGCAGCCACAAAGAAAAGTGCAATACCGGCGTACTCAACCCAAATGTTCGGACGCCACAGCAGCCAGGCCAACGCCACCATCTGGGCAGTGGTTTTCACTTTCCCAATCCAGGAGACAGCCACGCTACTGCGTTTACCCAACTCCGCCATCCATTCGCGTAGCGCAGAAATAATAATTTCACGGGCGATCATCGTTGCCGCCGGTAAGGTCACCCACCAGCTGTGGTAATGCTCGGTTACCAGCACCATGGCGATAGCCACGAGAACTTTATCTGCTACAGGGTCAAGGAAAGCACCAAACCGGGTACTCTGGTTCCAGCGGCGTGCCAGAAAACCATCGAACCAGTCAGTCACCGCCGCGACGCAGAAAATGAGCGCGGCGGCAAACGGCGACCAGGTGACAGGCAGATAAAAGACCAATACAAAGAATGGGATAAGGATGACACGGAACAGTGTAAGCAACGTAGGGATATTAAATTGCATAATGACGGGTAACTATCTGTTGTCAGTAAGATTACCCCTATGTTGCTACAGAGACATCAATGTTTCAACGACCAGAAGATCTTTTCTGCCAGACCTTGCGAAATACCCGGCACTTTTGCAATTTCCTCGACGCTGGCGTTACGTAAACCTTGCAAACCGCCCATATATTTCAACAACATTTGCCGGCGTTTTGGCCCGACGCCTTCAATGGTTTCCAGGGAACTGGTATTTTTGACCTTCGCCCGTTTTTTACGGTGCCCGCCAATCGCGTGATCATGTGATTCATCGCGAATATGCTGGATAACATGCAGCGCGGGAGAATCTGGCGGCAAACTGAATCCCTCACCTTCCGGCTCAAAGAACAGCGTTTCCAGCCCAGCCTTACGATCTGCTCCTTTGGCAACGCCAAGTAGCAGCGGATGATTTTTATCCCATGAGACATCCAGTTCGGCGAAGACATTTTTCGCCTGCGCAAGCTGGCCTTTGCCGCCGTCGATAAGTATCACATCCGGAATCTTACTGTCGTCGATGGCTTTACCATAACGCCGACGCAGCACCTGATTCATCGCCGCATAATCATCGCCCGGCGTGATGCCAGTAATGTTATAGCGCCGATACTCCGCACGCAGCGGGCCGTTAGCATCAAACACCACACAGGAAGCGACGGTTTGTTCACCCATGGTATGGCTGATGTCAAAGCACTCCATCCGCTTCACTTCCGGCAATTTCAACACGCTGGCAAGTGCTGTAAGCCGCTGGTGAACGGTAGATTGCTGCGAAAGTTTGCTGGTTAAGGCCGTCGCCGCATTGGTGCGCGCGAGTTTCAGGTAACGCGCCCTATCGCCGCGAGGTTTGGTTTGAACATTAATCTTGCGTCCCGCCAGTTCTGAAAGGGAATCGGCGAGCAGCGTTTTATCGCTAAGATTAAAATCGAGCAGGATCTCACCCGGTAAGGTGCGCATCTGGCTGCCTTGTAAATAGAACTGACCTACGAAGGTTTCCACCACCTCGCTCAGTTCCGTACCGCCAGGCACTTTCGGGAAATAGCTGCGGCTGCCGAGCACTTTGCCCTGACGAATGAACAATACGTGGACACAAGCCATGCCCGCATCGAACGCCACACCAATAACGTCGAGGTCGTCGCCGGTATTGGAAACGAATTGTTTTTCGGTGACGCGTCGCACTGCCTGAATTTGGTCGCGAATACGTGCAGCTTCTTCAAACTCCAGATTCTGGCTGGCAGTTTCCATACGACTAATGAGTTGCGTAAGCACCTGATCATCTTTGCCAGACAAAAACAGGCGCACATACTCGACCTGCTGAGCGTATTCTTCTTCACTCACCAGTCCTTCAACGCACGGCCCCAGACAGCGCCCTATCTGATATTGCAGACATGGACGCGAGCGATTGCGATAAACACTATTTTCGCACTGGCGAATGGGGAAAATCTTTTGCAGTAGCGCCAGTGTTTCACGTACGGCATAGCCATTCGGGAACGGGCCGAAATATTCACCTTTGGCATGCTTCGCACCACGATGCATCGCCAGACGCGGGTGGGTATCGCCACTCAGGAAGATAAAGGGATAAGATTTATCATCGCGTAGCAAAACGTTGTAACGCGGCTGATAGAGTTTGATGTAGTTGTGTTCCAGCAACAGCGCTTCGGTTTCTGTATGAGTAACCGTTACATCAATTTGCTGGATCTGGGCGACCAGCGCTTCGGTTTTGCGCGAAGCGAGGTTGCTACGGAAATAGCTGGAAAGCCGTTTTTTCAGGTCTTTCGCTTTGCCGACATAGATAACCGTACCACCAGCATCGTACATGCGATAAACGCCTGGCTGGCTGGTTACGGTTTTTAAAAACGCTTTTGCGTCAAACTGATCACTCACTGACTTGATAATGTCTCCGCATTACACAGACCATGGCGAATTGCCAGGTGAGTCAGCTCAACATCGCCATGAATGTTTAGTTTACTGAACATACGATAGCGGTAGCTGTTCACCGTTTTCGGACTGAGATTGAGCTGTTCTGAGATCTCATTGACCTTCTGGCCCTTGGTGATCATCAGCATAATCTGCAATTCACGTTCAGACAAACTGGCAAATGGGCTTTCTGTTTTTTCTGGTTCGATCTGGCTTAACGCCATTTGTTGAGCGATGTCAGAAGCAATGTAACGCTGCCCTGAATAGACAGAACGGATCGCACTCACGACTTCCTGCGGAGCCGCGCCTTTGCTGAGGTAGCCCGCAGCACCGGCCTGCATGACTTTCGCTGGTAAAGGGTTTTCTGTATGGACGGTAAGCATGATGATTTTGACATCAGCTGTGGAACGCGCGATTTTACGCGTCGCCTCAAGACCGCCAATGCCCGGCATACTCATGTCCATTAGCACCACGTCAACGGCATTTGCCCGGCACCACTTAACGGCGTCTTCACCGCACGATGCCTCACCGACGACTTTTATACCCTTTATATCTTCCAGAATGCGTCGTATCCCTGCGCGCACCAGTTCGTGGTCATCAACAAGTAGAACGTTGATCAAAGGAATATCTCCAGAAATAGGGATAACGCTACTGATAGTTAGTCATTCGTATATTAGCGGTTTTTATTGCAACTTTGAAACGTTAAAAATGGTGGGTATTCGATTTTTCTCTCGTTTTTGTCAATTCGATTGTCCACAGTTATGGTCACGCCCGTCACCAACGGCTTCCGGGATCGTTTCACAGTAAGCCCGGCGATGAAATGTGACAAAAATTGACTTTATTCAGCAAAAATGAAAATCAGCCCGCTGAATATGTAACATTAATTAACCCGAACAATACGGGCAAAAAACATTCATGATAAAAATATTTATTGGTCATTATATTAACGTATTTTATAGTACTGCCGATATCTCGCTCAAAAAACAACCACTGCTATTTTTAGCAAAGCTTATGGTATACTCCGCCGCCTTAACATTTTTCACCGCAAATTTTCATTGCAACATGACGAGGAAAATAAATGAGTACGCCTGATTTTTCTACTGCCGAGAATAATCAAGAACTGGCAAATGAAGTCTCCTGCCTGAAAGCGATGCTGACGCTGATGCTGCAGGCGATGGGACAAGCTGACGCGGGCCGCGTGATGTTAAAGATGGAAAAACAGCTTGCGCTGATCGAAGACGAAACCCAGGCTGCAGTATTTTCCAAAACGGTTAAGCAAATTAAACAAGCCTACCGTCAGTAATATAAAACCGGCTGATAGCGTGCCTTTCAGCCGGTTTTTGCATCTGGCACGCAGGACAGAAAAGAGATCAAATTAAGCCAGTAGCGGCCGCGTAACAGGCAACCTGGGTCTTATTTGGTGCATTAATTTTTTTCTGCATGTTTTTCTGGTGGAAATTGACCGTATTCTCAGAGATTGACAAAATCATCGCTATCTCTGCTGATGTCTTCCCTTCCGCCGTCCACCTCAGAATTTCTTTTTCGCGCTTGCTGAAATTCATCTCTGGCGTCATCACTATTTCATCATTTAAACGCATCAGAGCCATCAGACTTTCGCGCACCAGTAACTGCATTTTTAATTGCAGTTCATCACTAAGAATGGGTATTTCGCGCGCGCTGCAACGGGAAAAGGACAAAAAGCCCAGCGCCCGGTTTGGCAGCATTAAATACTGAGTGACACCGCGGCGTAAACCATGTGCGCGCGCGGCTTCCCATAACGGCTGTGCTTCGCTGAATAAGTCATCATTCCACATTAAATGGCCCTGACTAAAGTTTTCAGGGTTCAGCACCGGATCAATTGCGAGAAAGTTTTTTGCCTGATAATAACTAACCCACGCCTCAGGGTAATTGGTGTAAAAAGCCACTTTAGGTCGCGTGAATGGTACCGGGTGGCGAACACATAACGAATAGTAATCGTACTCCAGCAGCTGAGCCTGAAGCTCTATTTCATGGTAGACCTCTTCTGCGGCCTCCATCCTCTGAAAACGCAACAGCATCGTGCGACGCCAGCTGAAAAAATCCGTATCCTGCATAGTAAACCGCAACGCCCCTGAGAGTGAGTATCATTTATAATGATAATTCGGTAATGACTCCAACTTATTGATAGTGTTTTATGTTCAGATAATGCCCGATGACTTTGTCATGCAGCTCC
>NZ_JAYQWM010000106.1:0-10011 GCF_036662595.1 Escherichia sp. Lx600-2
TCAAAATCGGTGGAGCTGCATGACAAAGTCATCGGGCATTATCTGAACATAAAACACTATCAATAAGTTGGAGTCATAACCCAGGCGTAATACCACAACCCTTAAGTTAGCGCTTATGGGAGAGATCCCCGCCACTCTTCGTGTGTCAGGTATCCTCAATGCACCCTTTCCTCTCCAAATAAAAAAGCTCCCGAAGGAGCTTTAAAATACAAGGGATGACTCTTAATCCCAATCAATCCAGTTGTAGACGATACGAAGTGACGGGCGCACAGCAGCAGTCACATCTTCGGTACTAAAGTCGATTGCATCACTGTAGATTTTGCAGTCCAACATTTCAATTGTTGTAGCAGCTTTTGTCACAGCGTTAACCCCGGAAGATTTGGATTCAGGGGTAGCAGCCATCGTGATATCAACATAGTCTTTCTCTGCAATGCGATCCTTAATGAACTGAAGAATATCGCCTTCGATAGTCTCCACGCACTGGACCTGGATTTCCCCAGAGTTTCGAATTGGACCGTGCTGGTTGAACTTCACACCATTCGGACCATAGTCCTCCACATCCTCGCGGGTCATTTCAGGAATTTGCGATGTGCGAACCAGTACGCTGATATCTTCATGGCCTGCAAAAGTGAGCTGGAATTCAGAAGATACCAGTCGTTCGCCTTTGGCCGCGTTGGCAGTATAGCGGCCCTTAATAAATTTACGGTTTCCCTTAGTGTTATTGTGCCCCATATAAAATCCTTTTACTGGAACGCCCGAACAATATCGGAGCTGTTATATATCGAAGAACCGGTCAACTGGAGGTTGACGGTGTTTTTCAGGAAATGCCCATTACTATCCCTGGGGGCATCGAGATCGAAACTAAGGTCCTGGATAGCGACATCAATGATGTTGATCCGGCGACCAATGTTTAGCGTCACACGCTCCGGGATTCGACCACCAATACTAGCGTCTTTAAGTTCCGGGCTAATCATTGCTGACAACGCGGCGATAGCACCTGAAACTTCCGTATATGGGTTAAACAAAGCAATGAAAGTTACTGGCAGCGTGAAAGTCGGCGGTGTCCCCCCTTCCCAAACCATTAAGCTGTTCCAACGGGCAACTGACGTTGTTTCAGTACCAACCTGCGCAAAACCACTGAAGGCACCAGCAACAGAACCCATAGACATACCGGTAAACGGCGCTTCCCAATTCTGGGCCAGATTCATTGCCGCCCCCTGGCTGATATATCCGGTAACCTGGTACTGAGAGTTCGTTAAAGTAACTTTCAGAAATGGCGATACACCGTCAGCCTGGCTGTAAACCCCAAAAGGTATAGGTGCCATTCAAGTTAAAGGCCGGAGTTCTCCGGCCTCCTCCTTTAGCCGAGGCGCTTACGGCGCAGTTTCATTGACTTTTTGCGGGCCAGTTTTGCCGCGCCGGTCTGGGCTTTACGACGCGCTTTTTTCAGCGCCGATTTTTGAGCCGCAGTCAGACGTTTTTTACGCAGACGTTTACGGATGAGCTTGATCTCACCGTTACGAACAACCTTCTTAAATGCTTCAGTCAGCATTTCATCAGAAGTGCCAGCAACAACAAACGCCGCTTCCAGTTCGTCGCGGTCGTCGCTATCCAAACCAGCGATAGCGGAACCAACATCAGCAGCTGCGTCGTCGTCTTCATCGTCGGCCAATGCTTCGATCAGGTCATCATCTACACCGCATGCTGCGAGGAAGTCAGCAACATTTGCCCATGCTTCGTTATAGGCATCGTCCTGTTCTTCTGTAACTTCGGTATCGTCGTCGTCAGAGATACCAGCGATAGCCTGAACGAAACCATCAAGGGAGTCGAAAGTCAGATCACCGCTATCAGCCCAGGCGAAAACGGCATCGGCCGCATTACTCAACGCATTCTGCATAGCACTTCGATTTGCAGCTTCCAGAATCATCTTGTGCGCCTGTTCGACGGTCCATTCTTTACCTTCTTTTCCTTCCAGGATTTGCTCAGGTGCCGGGTCAGATTGAACGTTCTCGTTAATCTGTGCCGCCGGTTCCGGATTATTATTAATCACCGGTTCGGTTGGCGGTTGGGCACTTACACGGGCAGATTCCATCAACTGCACCGGATCAGCGTTCAAAGCGAAACGGGACAGTCCATTCCCCAAAAATGCCCCGGATTGAAAAAAGTTTTTCCTCATTGTATTCCCTTACTTAATAAGCAGCGGTACGCCATGGATACGACGGGCTACGCCAGTCGGGCAGCAGGCCCAGACTACTTCCCATTTATCGAATTCCGCCTGCGTAACTTTCAGCACATACGGTTCTGTACCGTCAGCATCAGGATCACGAGGAGCCACCAGAGCGCCGGAGGCGACAAAGCGATCTAAAAGTTTGGTCATCCCTTTAGTCAGGCCAGCCGCAGTAATACCGTCCGGGCTATGCTTCATCTGTCGGGCTAACTGGACAAAGAAACGGCTGATTGCATTCATCAGGGATGGGACGTGCTGGAAGTGCAGATAGTTATCCTGCGTGCAGCAAGTTAAAGCATCGTCGATGATCATCTGGCCAGAGGTGCCAACAGATACTTTATTGAGACGGCCCTTGACCATTGCTTCTTCGTCCGGGGTATCTTCCGGATACAGCGGTTGAATTGACGCACGAGCAATGACGGCACGTTCTTCACCAGCCGGTGAGTAATGCCAACCGCCGACATCAGAGTTTTTCTTGACGCCACGAGCTTTCGCCGCATACGCCGCGCCAGACAGACCGAAGACCACACGGGATTGGGTCCATTTGTCTTTGCAGGAGAACGGGAAGTGATAGACAGCACAGCTTACATAATCGGTACCAAGTAAACCGGTATCTTCAACAGCAGAGATCGCTTCCGTGTACGTCAATGTCGGTTTGACATCAAAGAAGCCATCAATCAGGCGATCTGCACAGATTTTACCTAATGCGGTGATAGCCGCATTGTCATAGCAGCCCAAGCCAAGAACAGCGGTGTACATGTACGGCGCATTGTTCAGCACTTTCACCGCACGCAGGTACGCAGCGGTTGAGATTTTCGACTGATCACCGTTGGTACCACCAGTGAACGCCAACGATTTTTTGTTTGTTACTTTCGCTGTAGAAATCAGATCTTCATTAACAACCGCGCGCAGATATTTAGAACGGGCTTCCAGAGCCGTAGGCAGATAACACAAGCGGCCCATGTCATCTTTCGCTTCTTCCACCAAAGACACAGTGTGTGTCTCCAGGGTCGTTACCACACCGAGCGAAGTCGTCTGGGTTAGTTTTAAGAGGAAGTGTTCATTACCCGCGCTGTCCGCTGTTGCCGTTTCGATGGTTAACTCACGGGTAGGTGAAATACACGGATCACCATCATCAACGTAGATAGCAAAGGCTTCGCCGCTATCAAGTTCAATTTCAGAACCATATGGCAACGCAGTATAAGCCGGTTCGCCTGATTCATCGAACATAATAATCGGGAACTTCGCATCATCCGGAACAGCACGGACAACATAACCAGACGTTTGCTGAATAGCTTCGTACACATGGCGAATTGGTTCGAACTGTGAGCCGGAAGACGGCTTCAGCGGTTCGCCGAGAACATCTTCGTAATTGGACTCAGTAACCGCAAGAACAGTAAACGGCTTGCCACGCGCAAATACGCCAATACCAGCCCACAAGCTGCTATTTAATGCAACACCGGTAGATAACGTCGCATCGGCATTGATCGGGCTAACCGCGACGCCGGATGCATTACCTAATGACTGTTGAATTGAATATTGAGACATAACTTTCCCTGTTATGCGCCCCGCACGGGGGCGCTATGTTAAACGGAGAACTTCCCCTGATTACTCAGAGTCACCGGCATCAATCGTGTCGCCGCTTATAAAGTTAAGCCCGCCTTTTTTGGCCATTGTCAGCGTTACACGAGTGAAGTAATCAGCGCCGTTGCGTGGGTGCATATCGTTGATAGCCGAACCCCACAGTGTGGTACGGTTGACCAGCGCCGGAGTGGTCGGATGCTGGAACGGGATAGCCGGGACAGCATCACCAGTCACGAAGCCTGCTTTACCCGGATTTTCATCACGGACGTAGCACAGCACATCCATCGAGCTGAACTGAATGTTCTCTGTCGTTAAGTTCTTACAAATACCAGCAGGTACTTCGTACACTTTTACGTTACCGAACAGGGTACCGATGTAGTGAACATACGGAGTCTGGATATAGTCTTCGGCTGGCTGGAAGAAATCCTTCGGCAACTGTTTGAAGAAAGATGCTGCATCAGCACCAGCAAACATCCCCATCGCACCAGAAGATTTAACGCGCTCAATAATGTCGCGATATACAGTCTGGAATTTGCCACGAATGATGGTTGCCCATACATCAAAGGACTGGTTAACCGGCAGAGCGATGTCAAAGGTGTCGGTCGCAAGAGTGCGCCAGATCATGATGCGAAGACGCAGCATATCCTGTTCATGAGACAGGTATTCCTTCAGGGTGCGGAACTGTAGGGAACCCAGGTCCAGACCAAATTCACGCTGTGCTTCATACGCCGCCTGTACCGTGTGCTCAGCCGCGATAACGAACTGACTTGGGAACAGGGTGTATTTCTTCATTTCGTGGTTGATCAGCGGGATCAGCTCAGGAGCGGCTTCAATATTGATTTCCGTCTCAATTGCGATCTCAGTGCCTTTATCCGGCGCTTTGGAGAACGACAGGGCAATCTGACCAATGTTGTAGTTCAGAGAGCAGGTAACAGTGATTTGCTCACCAGCAGCATTAGTAAACGAGTGAAGTAGGCTGCCGGAACCGTTATCAACAACAGACTTAATACGGTTAACGTAGATGTTAGTGCGACCTTTTCGGATTGGTACATTCTGGCCTTCGAAGTCTTCCATCTTGAAGGTTGCGGTTTTGCTGGTGCCATCGGAGCTTGCCACCAGCACATAGCGGCGGCGTAACTGGCTGTACACACCGACGGATTGCATGTCCAGAACATCACCAGCAGCATAAGAACCAAAAGAGGAACCTGCCACTTTAAAGACTTCATAGATGTCGGACTGGTCACGCGTAACCGGAATGAAGGTACACGCATCAGCGGTAGCTGCCCCCAACTGAACAGGCAGGATCATCGCGAGGAATAAAGGCAGACGCATAACACCGTCAGAAACGCTCATCATCTCTGCTGCGACGGATTCCAGCATCGCTTTATTAGTGGCATCCATGCTATTGCGGGTGGACTCAATCAGGCAGTTTTCCAGCATCTGGTGGCAGGAGGCCAGAATTTCCGGACGCGGCATAGATTTATGTGCTGCGGCGTAGTCAGCCAGTGCACTTGCCCACGCGGTAGCAATTTGAGCGGTGGCATTATCAGAGATACCCGCAAAAATTGGGTCTTTACGTGCAGCTTCAAGGATAGATGCGGCACGCGCGGCATCATCTTTGATGAATTGGTTATCAGTACCGAACTGTGCTGTACTTGCCCAGCCAAGAACGGCTTTAGAGCGTTTTGCGATATCTGCAATACGATTCTGGTATTCGCGTAAGTTACTCAAGTTACTCTTCCTTAAACACAAGGCACTTGTGTGAATCCCTTTTCGGAAGAGATTTTATTGAAAGTCACTTGTTGACTTTCTCGCGAAAAGTAATTTTTTAAATTTTTTGTGCGGGGAAGTGGACGGTGAATGCAGGCGTTAAATCGTGGGAATTTCAGTCTGAAACCCCCCTAAAAAACACATGCAAATCATAAGGTTAGCAATGAAATCGGTGCGGGACATTTTAGGAAGGGGAGGGGCTAACACCACCTCCCACCAGCGGGATTATTCCCCAGCAGACATTTTCCCAATGATTTTTTTTATTGCTTCGTCAATTTCAGTTTGCACTTCAGACGGGAGTCTGGAGAACTCGTAGGCGACAACCCGTTTTTTCGGATCGGACTTCTTTCGAGCATATTGGCGACGGTCAGAGAAGTCTCGCAGCTTCTCAACCACCACAGATTTAACCGGCGCGGGCTTCAGGCTTTTGCTTTCCGCTTTGAAGATAGCCAGTATCTTCGCTTTATCCTCTTTCGCGCCCTCAGTCTCTGCAATTCGCTCGCGCACCGTATCAACCAGATCTCCAATCGGTACGTTTTTGGCGTTAGCATCTTCGGAGATCTGGAGCAGCAACTGGTAATCAGGCAGGGCGAGATCGCTGGCAACAGGGAAGACAGCAATCATCTCATCCGGCACCGCCGCAGCCTGGAAAGCTCGCGTCACTTTAGCCTTTGAGATGTTCTCAGCTCGGGCGATCTCTTCTTTGGTCATATTCTTGCCGTACATAACCTCGAAGCGTTTACCCAGCTCGCGCAGAGTGTGTTCGCGGGCTGTCTGGATATCAATGGCCAGCTGGCGGGCATCCGCCAGGCTGATCTCATCTTTCGTCACCAGAATCTCAAATTTCGTTTCATTGAAGATACACGCAGCGCGGCGACGTGATCCGTCCAATACCTCAATGCGCTCCCCAACCATACGACCGATAGCCGGGAAGAACTGTTGCAATTTAATGGTGCGGGAAATATCGCTTACCGACTCAGGGGTGAGCAGAGACTGATCGCGGCCGTTAACTGCCGGGTCAACGAACGTGCGCGACTCAATCTCACCACTCAGCACAACGGTAAGCAAAAATTTAGCCTGGCGACCAGATTTTAGGGTAAAGGTTTTGGTGCCTTCACTGCCTTCAAGCATGCGAGCAAACTCGGAGCTATTCTTGCCCAGCACTCGTCCACGGGAAACTATTTTTTTCATGCCGCCTCACCCCTAACAAACTCAATTCGATCAAACACAGCCTTAGTGAAACGCTCGGCCTCGGTTCGTGCCTTCTTCAGCGCCTCTGCACTGCCTGGATACGATTGCGGGTTGGCACTGATTACGGTGTCGAAAGACTCGCCGCATCGCTCAAAGCCATCCAGACGAGGCAGAGAAGAGTCCAGAATGTTGCTGGCGTAAACCTCACGCGCAAGGCTGTGTGATGTCTCGTGATCGCGCTTGCCGGTCATCTTCGACATAAAACCAATGCTGGCGCTCAAACGCGGTTCTACGCCTTCCTCCTCCAGTTGCTCCAGCATTTCTGGCAGACGGGTGAGATATTTCAGTGTTGAGTGGAAGTCAACCTGGGCTGGTGGGGTAGGGGTAAGCAGCAAATCGCTGGCCGCCAGACCGTTGAGCAGGAACGGATCCAGGTGTGGACCGGTATCAATAAAGATAAAGTCATAATCATCCGCAACACGATCAATGATATTGCGTCGAAGGATTTCGTACTGATTTTGTCCGGGAAGATGCTCTTCAACCAGCTCTTTCCATTGGCTGGCAACAAAGCCATCGTCGATAGAGGCTGGAATCACGTCTACGCCAGGAACGATGGTCGGACGAATCACCTCTTTGCGTAGCGTCTCCGCGTCCAGGTCGTTCAGCATCGCCTGCGCGGCGGTTTCCAGGATGGAACCAATACTGTGAGTATGGTCGAGGAACATTGTGCTGGATGCCTGAGGGTCAAGGTCAATTACCAGAATGCGCAGATCGTGACGCAGTAAATCCTGATGCACACGCAGAGCGTGCGCCAACGTTACTGTGGAAACCGTTTTGGATACGCCACCCTTCAGGTTTACGACAAAAATAACGTAAGGCAATTTGTGAATGTCGCGATATTTGGGGATCTTACGGTGGGCATAGATATCAATGACGTTCTGGATGGTCAGCGCGTACTGTTCAACGTTACCGACCTGTTTCTTGTTGAACTGGTACCCATCATCTTCCATCTCTTTGATGGCCTGCTCCACAATGCGGCGGCTCAGCTTCGGCAACTTTGCCACAGCGTTACGAGTGAACGTCTGATAATACTCGGTCTGATTGAACTCTTTACGCTGATCTTCAATATCCTGACTCATGGCCTTAAGTAATGCGCTTGCACGAAGAGCTATGGTGCCGACACCGCCGTAATCGCGTTTCATCATCATCTCCTTATCATTTCGTATGAGTGAATTGTACGTTTGATTCTGCTACGTGCAACTTTTTTTGACTCGTGCGCCAATTATTGCACGTAAAGAAATGGCGATGAGGTTATTAGATGTGTGCTGGAGGGATGATGCAGGACCAGAATGTGCGATAGAGGGAAGTCGCATTGAATTATGTGCTGTGGAGGGATCGCTGGTATCAAATATGTGTGCTGGAGGGAAAGATAGAAGATTAGATGTGCGCTGGAGGGAAACTTGGATGGTTAGATGTGTGCTGGAGGGAATGTCTGGGCAAACTGCGTGGCGCAACCCTCCAGCGCACACCAAAAACAGGAAAATGGGCAGGCATTCCCGGCAGCGCACATTTTTCAAATGCAGCTGCCCTCCAGCACACACTTATTCGGGAAGTTTCAGCTTTGGATTGCGAGAATGGACGATTACAAAACTTTCCCGGCCTTTCTTCTCAATTGAACAGTCGAGATAGCCGATTGTTTTAAGCTGTTCTATCGCTTTCTTAATGATACGGTTTTGCTCGCCAACAGCTGACTGCAAAGCCAGGCGCTCACGGATTCGCGCGAACGATAGCGGCAACGGGTTCTGCGGAAGGCTTTCGATGAAAGTGTAAATGGCTTGTGCAGCTTCTTTCTTCGGAAGGGCACGCAAGGCGTGGTGTTGCAACAGAACGCGATAATCAAGCTGGAACAGCTCCCACAGCTTCGAATCAGCCTCCAGTTCTATCAGATCAAGGTCAGCATCAAAACGCCCGACCTTCAGCAGACCAGTCTGATAGCCGCCTTTAGCATCTTTTCCGCGCTTAAAAGCGATACCCTTGTTACGCAAGCGTCCAAGTGATTCATGAATGGTTAAACGCAGTTTCGCATCCAGACGTTTTGAGGGGAAACCACAGGCTTTAGCGAATTCCTGAAACGATAACTGGATGGTGTTTGAGGACAAGCCGTATTTGCTGAACGCGTAGATGACACCGATCCACGTTTTGAAATCAGTATCCATATCGAGTCGAGGACCGGTGATTTTAATATCATCGTAACCCTCGGCTTTAGCTATCTCCAGCTGGGAAAACGCTTTGGTGGCATCAATCTCTTTACTTTCTCCTTTGCTCTTTGATGGCTTCGGCACGAATACCCCCAAACGCATCAACGCTACAGGCTGCACAGTGTTGTTTGAATTAACTGTTAGTTCTTTTGCCTTACTTTCAATGTCTGCGTAAAGAATATCGGATATAAAAGATTGATTCATATTGCTTTTTCCGAATTATGTGGATAGTTTTTATCAGTGATGATAACTACCCTGGCTTTCCCGTCAGCACACATCCTATATCCCGCCAGCACACATTAGCAACCCGTCAGCACACATTTTTTTCCCTCCAGCGCACATCGTTTTCCCTCCAGCACACATCGCGAAAGGCTTCTAAGCCAGACGGGACGCGGCCTACGACGATCAGGGATCTATATGGATCTAATTGGGATCTGTATGGACCTGATTATTGGATCTATCCAGTGGATAATGTGGATAAGTGAAAAAACCGGCCAACGTAGCCGGTTGGAAGGGAGTCGTATTATTCTACGCTTTCGATGAGAAGACCATGTTCATAGCATTTAAGCTCATCGCCCTCGTACAGGAATTGGTATCCAATTGAAGTGGTTTACTGAATTTGGCCACCTGAACAGAGGTGATATGCTCACCTCAGAACAACACAGGTGCCATAATGAAAAAAAGAAATTTCAGCGCAGAGTTTAAACGCGAATCCGCTCAACTGGTCGTTGACCAGAACTATACCGTGGCAGATGCAGCCAGCGCTATGGATGTCGGCCTTTCCACAATGACGCGATGGGTGAAACAATTACGTGATGAGCGGCAGGGAAAAACACCAAAAGCCTCCCCCATTACCCCGGAACAAATTGAAATCCGTGAGCTCAGGAAAAAGCTACAACGTATTGAAGGTAATGACTCCAACTTATTGATAGTGTTTTATGTTCAGATAATGCCCGATGACTTTGTCATGCAGCTCCACCG
>NZ_JAYQWM010000107.1:0-9857 GCF_036662595.1 Escherichia sp. Lx600-2
GTGGAGCTGCATGACAAAGTCATCGGGCATTATCTGAACATAAAACACTATCAATAAGTTGGAGTCATTACCGACGACGCAAAGGAATTAAAGCAACTTCTTCGCCCGGGACTGTCCGTCACCGTCAGTGTTGATGAGAGATGATGTCTATGCGTAAACATATTGCTTTCGCCAGTATGTGTATGGGATTATTTATTGCTCAGCTTGATATTCAAATTGTATCGTCATCCCTAAATGAAATAGGTGGTGGTCTGTCCGCAGGTAAAGACGAAATGGCCTGGCTTCAGACCAGCTATTTAATTGCTGAGATTATTGTTATTCCGCTCTCTGGGTGGCTGTCACGGGTATTTTCCACTCGTTGGCTTTTTACTCTATCCGCGGGAATATTTACTTTAATGAGTATCGCGTGTGGACTTGCATGGAATATTCAGATCATGATTTTGTTTCGTGCTTTACAGGGAGCTGCTGGCGCATCCATGATCCCTTTAGTTTTCACGACGGCGTTTATTTATTACCAGGGTAAAGAGTTGGGGTTGGCTGCTGCGGTAGTCAGTGCGCTGGCCTCACTGTCACCGACGCTAGGGCCAACTCTGGGGGGCTGGATCACTGATAACCTCGACTGGCGATGGCTATTTTATATCAATATATTACCTGGCATATATTTAGTTTTGAGTATTCCTTTTCTGGTTAATTTTGATAAACCTGATCTCTCTTTACTGAAAGTTGCTGATTATCCGAGTATTATCCTGTTGGCCATAACACTGGGATGTCTGGAATATACCCTTGAAGAAGGAGCGCGCTGGGGATGGCTGGATGATAATACTATTTTGCTGACATCAGTTCTGGCATTGGTGAGTTTTATTTTATTTGCTGCGCGTACACTTACAATATCCAATCCGATAATGGATCTTCATGCTTTTAAGGATAAAAATTTCACTCTGGGATGTTTTTTTTCTTTTTCTGGAGGGGTTGGGATATTCTCTACTGTATATTTAATACCTGTGTTTTTGGGGCAGATTCGCGGATTAAATGCCGAAGAGATAGGTTTTGCCGTTTGCACAACAGGTATTTTCCAGTTATTTTCTGTTCCCTTTTACTTCTGGTTAAGTAAAAAAATAAATCTGCGATGGCTGTTGATGGCGGGGCTGGGCGGATTTGTGTTTTCAATGTATCTTTTTACCCCTATAACCCACGAATGGGGATGGCAGGAGTTACTGTTTCCACAGGCAATTAGAGGGATTTCGCAGCAGTTTGCGATGGCCCCCATCGTAACATTAACGCTGGGGGGAATTCCAAAAGAACGGCTGAAGTTAGCCTCTGGTGTATTTAATTTAACACGTAATCTTGGGGGCGCGATTGGTATTGCCCTGTGTGGCTCTATTCTCAATAATCGAACTAATTTTCATTTTTCGAGAATGGGTGAAAAAATGGTTACTGTTCCCCATACGGTGAATGACTTCATTTCCAGAAGTGCTTTATTTTTTAATCGCAGTGGAAGTGACCAGACATCGGAAATACTGGCTTCAACCAAATTATTGAGTCAATTGATGCTGAGGGAGGCGCAAACTATGGCATTTTCGGATACCTTTCTGCTAATCAGTGGTCTGTTATTTATCGCATTTTTGTTGGTTCCTGCTATGAATAAATCATCCTGATCGTAGCCTGTGCTGAATTAAACTCGGGCTAAACTGTTCGATACTGCTAACAGGCTAGTATAAAATGCTCCGCCTGCGCAGATACTCACAGGTATGAAGTAGAGTATTGTTTCAATCTGTGAAGGGAACGATGCAGTAAGTATGAACAATTAACCCGTCTGAATCACGACGTGTGAAGGTGCATAGGAGGTTACATGAACCTTGACGACAAATCGCTGTTTCTTGACGCCATGGAAGATGTCCAGCCGCTGAAACGTGCTACCGATGTCCACTGGCATCCAACGCGTAACCAACGTGCGCCGCAGCGTATCGACACGCTGCAGCTTGATAATTTCCTCACCACCGGATTTCTCGACATCATCCCACTAAGTCAGCCGCTGGAGTCTCGGCGGGAAGGGTTGCAACATGGGGTGCTGGATAAGCTGCGCAGTGGTAAATATCCGCAACAGGCGAGCCTGAATCTTTTGCGCCAGCCGGTGGAAGAGTGCCGCAAAATGGTGTTCAGTTTTATTCAACAAGCCCTGGCGGATGGTTTGCGTAACGTGCTGATTATTCATGGTAAAGGGCGGGATGATAAATCGCATGCCAATATTGTCCGCAGCTATGTGGCGCGCTGGCTGACCGAATTTGATGATGTTCAGGCATATTGCACCGCGCTACCGCATCATGGCGGCAGCGGGGCGTGTTACGTCGCACTACGTAAAACGGCGCAGGCGAAGCAAGAAAACTGGGAGCGCCACGCTAAGCGCAGTCGTTGATCTCGAGACGCATCCGCGGCTTATGCCGCCAGCACGCGGTTGCGTCCATCATTTTTCGCCCGATACAAAGCATCATCAACGCGCTTAAACAGTTCATCGATGCTTTCATTTCCTTCGTGATGCGCCACACCAATGCTGACGGTAAAGCGTGGTAAGCCCGAAATACTCACTTTTGCCACGCTTACGCGGATAGTTTCAGCCAGCGAAAGCGCGGTATCCAGTGGGGTTCTTGGTAGCAATAAGACAAACTCTTCGCCTCCCCAACGAAACACCAAATCGCCTTTGCGAGCGCAACTTTCGAGGGTGCGGGCGAGGGCGCATAACACCTCATCACCTTTAGAATGCCCATAGAGATCGTTAATGTGTTTAAAACGATCGGTGTCGATGAGCAACAAGCTGTAATCCTGAGCGATGGCGAGATGCTGCATTTGGCCTGGTTCCGTAATGTGATAAAACTGTCGCCGATTCAGTAATCCGGTCATCGCGTCATGGTGAGCAGCATGTTCCAGCTGCTCCTCCAGCCGTTTTTGCTCAGTAATATCATGCACAATACATAACATGAGCTTGTCGCCATAAATTTCAATCGGTCCGGCATAGGTCTGCACATGACGAGTAGATCCATCCGCCAGTTTATGAACAAAATTCAAAGGTTTATGACCGCCGGGTAAATGCGAAATTTCATGCATGATAGGCATGACGCGACGCCCGAGCATATTTATTTCCCAGGTATGTTTCTGGCACATCGTTTCATGGTTATAACCATAGAAATTGAGCGCGGCGAGGTTAGCATCGACGATTTGGCCATCTCGTGAGGGGTCAATCAACAACATTGGTGCAGAGTTAGTCAGAAAAAAGCGCGCATAAAAACCTTGTTTTTTGCGCTGATAATTTGCCGAGCGACTGGCTTTTAAACCCAGCGTTGCCGGCGCTTCGATACCTTCGAAAATAATCACCGGTTCTGTTTCTGTCAGCTCTCGCAAAACAAGCCGACAGCTTAATGCTGTTTCCTCTTCTTTACGCTGAACAGTGAGGATTTCGATAATATCGTGTTGGTTTTGCAGATCGGAGAGGTATTTCGGCAGTTCTTTTTGTGAGGAGACGGAATAGGGACCGGTTCGTAGCTGACTAAACGTGAGTTCTTGCATCAACAGTCGCGCCGCGCTATTGGCATAAATTAACTGTTCCTCAAAGGGCGAAACGATCCAGACAGGACTGGTGAGTAAGTCCAGGGTATTGAAGTTGTGCGTAATCATTGAGATCCCATTATTTTTATCAATTTTTGTTGCTATCCGATCGCAAAAAAGCCACATCATATGATCAGATAATTCTGATAATGATAGACGCTATTTAACACTTCACACGGTTTGTATACGGAAAAGCATTTTGCTTTTTGTATTCAATTTAGACAGAATTTTATTAATCATTTCAGGGTAATGGGGTGATGAGATGTTGCGTAACAGGGCCAGAAGGCTAGACTACAAAATAATGCGTTGATGATGGAGGCACTGTGGAAGCGATTAAGGGATCGGACGTTAATGTCCCGGATGCAGTATTTGCCTGGATGCTGGATGGTAGAGGCGGCGTTAAACCGCTGGAAAATACAGATGTGATTGATGAAGCGCATCCCTGCTGGCTCCACCTTAATTATGTACACCATGATAGCGCCCAATGGCTGGCGACAACACCGCTGCTTCCCAATAACGTACGTGATGCGCTGGCAGGTGAGAGCACACGGCCCCGAGTCAGCCGTCTCGGTGAAGGCACGCTGATTACATTGCGCTGTATAAACGGCAGCACCGATGAACGCCCCGATCAACTGGTCGCCATGCGTGTATATATGGACGGGCGGTTAATTGTTTCGACCCGACAACGCAAAGTGTTGGCGCTGGACGATGTGGTGAGCGATCTGGAAGAGGGCACGGGGCCGACCGATTGCGGAGGGTGGCTGGTGGATGTGTGCGATGCGTTGACCGATCATTCCAGCGAATTTATCGAGCAGCTGCACGATAAAATTATCGACCTTGAAGATAATCTCCTTGATCAGCAAATTCCGCCGCGTGGATTCCTGGCTCTGCTGCGCAAACAATTAATTGTGATGCGTCGCTATATGGCACCGCAACGTGATGTCTATGCTCGTCTTGCCAGTGAACGTTTGCCGTGGATGAGCGATGACCAACGCCGTCGGATGCAGGATATTGCCGATCGCCTTGGGCGCGGCCTTGACGAAATCGACGCCTGTATAGCACGGACTGGTGTGATGGCGGATGAAATCGCTCAGGTGATGCAGGAAAATTTAGCTCGTCGTACCTATACAATGTCATTGATGGCAATGGTCTTTTTACCCAGTACCTTTCTGACAGGGTTATTTGGCGTCAACCTTGGTGGGATCCCTGGCGGCGGGTGGCAATTCGGATTTTCAATTTTTTGTATTCTGTTAGTTGTTCTTATTGGTGGTGTTGCTTTATGGTTGCATCGTAGTAAATGGTTGTAACAAAAGCAATTTTTCCGGCTATCTGTATACAAAAACGCCGCAAAGTTTGAGCGAAGTCAATAAACTCTCTACCCATTCAGGGCAATATCTCTCTTGCAGGTGAATGCAACGTCAAGCGATGGGCGTTGCGCTCCATATTGTCTTACTTCCTTTTTTGAATTACTGCATAGCACAATTGATTCGTACGACGCCGACTTTGATGAGTCGGCTTTTTTTTGCCTGTTATTTATCAGCGTCTACCCTTTAAGAGTCCACCCAATGACCGGAGGGAAATATGACGACACTTATTTATTTGCAAATTCCTGTCCCTGAACCGATTCCTGGCGATCCTGTTCCAGTTCCCGATCCGATCCCTCGCCCGCAACCCATGCCTGACCCACCACCCGATGAAGAACCGATTAAATTGTCGCATCGTGAGCGTAGATCTGCGAGGATACGCGCCTGCTAACTTTGCGTCGATGACCACGAGAATAGATTGTGACCGCTTTTTCTACCCTGAATGTTTTGCCTCCCGCCCAACTCACGAACCTTAATGAGTTGGGTTATTTAACCATGACGCCGGTGCAGGCCGCCGCGCTTCCGGCGATCCTTGCCGGAAAAGATGTTCGCGTGCAGGCGAAAACTGGCAGCGGCAAAACGGCGGCTTTTGGCCTCGGCTTGTTACAGCAAATTGATGCGTCGCTATTTCAAACCCAGGCTTTAGTGCTGTGTCCTACGCGTGAACTGGCGGATCAGGTGGCAGGTGAATTGCGTCGGCTGGCGCGTTTTCTGCCAAATACCAAAATTTTGACGTTGTGCGGTGGTCAACCGTTCGGTATGCAGCGTGATTCGTTGCAACATGCGCCGCATATTATCGTGGCAACGCCGGGCCGTTTGCTGGATCACCTGCAAAAAGGCACGGTATCACTGGATGCGCTGAATACTTTGGTGATGGATGAGGCCGACCGCATGCTGGATATGGGATTTAGCGATGCCATTGATGATGTCATCCGTTTTGCGCCGGCATCTCGACAGACGCTTCTGTTTTCGGCAACCTGGCCGGAAGCCATCGCCGCAATCAGCGGACGAGTGCAACGCGATCCTTTGGCGATTGAAATTGACTCAACAGATGCTTTGCCACCCATTGAACAACAATTTTATGAGACATCCAGTAAAGGCAAAATTCCTCTGTTGCAACAGTTATTAAGCTTGCATCAGCCATCCTCTTGCGTGGTGTTTTGCAATACCAAAAAAGATTGCCAGGCTGTCTGCGACGCGCTGAATGAAGTAGGGCAAAGTGCATTGTCATTACACGGCGATTTGGAGCAACGCGATCGCGATCAGACCCTGGTACGTTTTGCTAACGGTAGCGCCCGTGTACTGGTCGCGACTGATGTTGCTGCGCGTGGTCTGGATATTAAATCGCTTGAGCTGGTGGTGAACTTTGAGCTGGCGTGGGACCCTGAAGTTCATGTACATCGCATCGGTCGTACAGCTCGTGCAGGAAATAGCGGTCTGGCGATCAGTTTCTGTGCTCCGGAAGAAGCACAGCGGGCCAATATCATTTCTGACATGTTGCAGATAAAACTTAACTGGCAAACGCCGCCAGCTAATAGTTCCATTGTGACGCTGGAAGCAGAAATGGCAACGTTGTGTATCGATGGCGGGAAAAAAGCCAAAATGCGCCCGGGTGATGTATTAGGTGCACTGACAGGAGATATCGGGCTTGATGGCGCAGATATAGGCAAAATCGCCGTGCATCCGGCGCATGTCTATGTCGCGGTCCGTCAGGCTGTTGCTCATAAAGCATGGAAACAGTTACAGGGCGGGAAGATTAAAGGAAAAACGTGCCGGGTGCGGTTATTAAAATAATGAAATGTTGAATTGCCGGGTGCAAGAGTAAACATCTTATTCGGGATTGCCGGATGCGACGCTGGCCGCGTCTTATCCGGCCTCCATAAGAGTAGCCCGATACGCTTGCGCATCGGGCGCTATCCTGGTTATTTCACTTCAACCACATTCAGCCGTAACTCATCCAACTGATTTTCATCTTCTTCTGGCTGCCAGCCCGCCGGTTGTAGTGGGATCTCTTCGCGATCAAACGCCAGATCACCCCCGTTAACCACTTCAGAACCGTGGGTGATGCCTTTGAAATCGAACAGGTTGGTATCGCACAGATGCGACGGCACCACATTCTGCATCGCGCTGAACATCGTCTCGATACGCCCTGGATAACGTTTATCCCAGTCACGCAACATGTCAGCAATCACCTGACGTTGCAGGTTAGGCTGTGAACCGCACAGGTTGCACGGAATAATGGGGAACGCTTTTGCATCGGCAAATCGCTGAATATCTTTCTCGCGGCAGTAGGCCAGCGGACGAATAACGATATGTTTGCCATCATCGCTCATCAGTTTCGGAGGCATACCTTTCATCTTGCCGCCGTAGAACATATTTAAGAACAGCGTCTGCAGGATATCGTCACGATGGTGACCCAGCGCGATCTTCGTCGCCCCCAGTTCCGTTGCGGTACGATAAAGAATACCGCGACGAAGGCGAGAACACAGTGAGCAAGTGGTTTTGCCCTCTGGAATCTTCTCTTTCACGATACCGTAAGTGTTCTCTTCAACAATCTTGTACTCAACGCCCAGCTTTTCAAGATACTCGGGCAGAACGTGCTCCGGGAAGCCCGGTTGCTTTTGATCGAGGTTAACAGCCACCAGCGAAAAATTGATTGGCGCGCTTTGCTGCAAATTGCGCAGAATCTCCAGCATGGTATAGCTGTCTTTACCCCCGGAGAGGCAAACCATGATGCGATCGCCTTCTTCAATCATATTGAAGTCAGCAATGGCTTCGCCCACGTTACGACGCAGGCGTTTTTGTAATTTGTTCAGGTTGTATTGTTCTTTCTTGCTAATTTCTTGATTTTGCGACATTTAAAAGCGACTCAATTCGTTATATGGCATCAGAAGAGTATGCGTCATGCCGGAACGCCCAGCATAAGAAATCTGATATAAAAACTGTGGCGTGTATGGTACGGATTAGAGAGGAAAATGTCAGCACATTTGCGAAATGAATCAAAAAGCCCGCAGCAATGTGCGGGCGTTAGTGTCAGCGCACAACCAGCACGGAGCACTCTGCGTGACGCACTACAGCTGCGGCGTTGGAACCGAGCAGATAAGTGGTGATATCCGGTCGATGGGAAGCAATGATGATCATATGAGCGGGGATCTTCTTCGCCAATTCCAGAATACGGTCTTTGGGCGAACCTTCCTCAACATGGACATGCACTCTGTCGGTTGGCAGTTTAAATTTTTTAATGATCTCTTCCAGTTGCGATTTGGCTTCCGCTTTCAGGTCATCCATTGCCGGTAATTCTGCGGAATACGCTAAACCCAGAGAGGCATAGTAGGGCAGTGAAGGTATTACCGTCAGGAAATGAACCTCTGCATCATCAATCTTTGCCTCTGCCTCAACGTGGCTAATCACGCGTTGAGTTAATTCTGAATCGGAAATATCGATAGGGACAAGAATCGTTCTGTTCATAAAACCTCCTGTTTTAGTATCCGCATAAAGTGTAACGCCAGATGACACTTTTTGTGTAATGACGGAGTTCACATTTTTAATTTAGATCAAAGGAGGAATAATAAGCAGAAAAAGCTCGCCATAACAGCGGGCAGGAGGATTTAGAACTGATAAACCAGACCTAAAGCGACAATATCATCGGTAGAGATGCCGTTGGCAGCGTAGAAACTGTCATCTTCATCCAACAGGTTGATTTTATAGTCAACATAAGTGGACATGTTTTTATTGAAATAGTAAGTCGCGCCAACATCGGCGTATTTAACCAGATCTTTATCATCAACACCTGCCGGGTTGTCTGCACCACCGGCAGCGTGCAGGTCACGGCCTTTAGACATCAGGAAAGAGACTGCCGGACGCAGACCAAAATCAAACTGGTACTGTGCAGTGACTTCAAAGTTCTGGGTTTTGTTCGCAACTGCATAATCGCTGTCGCCAAACGGGGTCATATTACGCGTTTCTGAATACATGGTTGCCAGGTAAATATTGTTAGCATCGTATTTTAGCCCAGCAGTCCACGCGTCTGCTTTATCACCACCCGCCGCAGTATGGTTAACCTGGTCATTGGTGCGGTCAGAAGAGGTGTATGCCGCACCAGCGCTAAAGCCCATGCCTAAATCATATGTTGTGGAAAGACCCCAGCCGTCACCGTTTTCATGGCGAACATCACGTCCGTTGTTGGTGCCTTCCTGACCATTACTGGCACCTTCGTTGTTACCTTGATACTGCACCGCGAAGTTCAGACCATTTACCAGACCGAAGAAATCAGTATTACGATAAGTCGCGACGCCATTGGCACGACCAGTCATAAAGTTGTCTGCATTGGTATAAGAGTCACCGCCAAATTCAGGCAGCATATCGGTCCAGCCTTCGATGTCGTACATTACACCATAATTACGTCCGTAATCGAAAGAACCGTAATCTGCAAATTTCAGTCCGGCAAATGCCAGACGGGTCCATGACTGGTTTTTTGAAGATTCAGTGTTGTTTGCCTGAATATTGTATTCCCATTGACCGTAGCCAGTAAGTTGATCGTTAATTTGGGTTTCGCCTTTAAAACCCAGACGCGCATAGCTCTGGTCGCCATCTTTCGCTGAATTATCAGAAAAATAATGCAGGCCATCAACTTTGCCATACAGATCTAATTTGTTGCCGTCTTTATTATAAACTTCGGCTGCATGTGCAGCACCTGCGGCGATCAGGGCAGGAATTAAAAGTGCCAGTACTTTGCTTTTCATTGAATAAATCCTTTAGTTATTTTATTTGCCTTTTATCCCCATTTCGGGGAGTGAAAACATCCTAAAGGAGAAGTTCAGTTAGGGAAGGTGCGAACAAGTTCCTGATATGAGATCATCATATTCATCCGGAGCGCATCCCAGAGGGACATCATGA
>NZ_JAYQWM010000108.1:0-9848 GCF_036662595.1 Escherichia sp. Lx600-2
GGTGGAGCTGCATGACAAAGTCATCGGGCATTATCTGAACATAAAACACTATCAATAAGTTGGAGTCATTACCCGCCGCGAGATAAAGGAAAAATCATGCTTTCCGACTGGTACGATTTATGGTTTTACACGCCGGAACTGCGACGTCCTATGCCTATTTCACGGCAACAAAGATTAATTGGGCAAATCTCTAACGGCGATGTCATTGTCACTAACTTTGAATATGCCTATGACTCGACCCTGGTGGGGGAAGTCACGTGTGCTGAAAAGCAGTGTTACAAGCTGGCGCTGGTGCGTAAATCGGCGGATATCACCTGGCCGAAGGTTATCTATTACGTTGAAAAAGACGGTGATAATCGCCCGTGGAAGGCAGCCTATTACTCGCAGGATGACCAGTTAATAAAAGAAGTGTTGTATCAGGATTTCCAGCCGGTGCTGGGGAAAACGCGACCCATGAAAATAACCGTTACCGATGTCCGTCACGGCAATAACTATTCAGTGATGGAGTACAGCGATGTTCGTCTGGAATCGCTGCCGGAGTTTCATTTCACCAAAGAGTATATTCAGCGAGGTGCGAAATGAAACGTACGCTGAAGATCTCTTCGTTGCTGTGTGTTGCGCTGCCGTTGACGGTACAGGCGGATTGCCTGTCAGGTGACGAGGTGGCACAAAACAGCGATGTGACGCTTTACGAGCAGGTGTCTTATGTCAATAAACAGGCTTCGGCCTGGCAGATTGCAGGCAAAAATCCCTACACACGTCACAACGGTTATCAGGAGGCGGGGATTGGCATCAATAGTGGTTGTTCGATAATCGACAATACGCTGGACCTTAAGCTCAATCTGTATGGAATAAACGAATATGCGCTTAAACCCGCAGGGAAATTCGAAACGGATGATAGCCGCACACGTGCGTTAATTAACCGCCTCAGTCTGGTCTATAGCGCCTCGGACAGCGTTCAATTTGAAGCAGGCAAATTTGCCGCGCCGTCAGGAATGTTCTTTTTGCGTTCGCCTTCTGATTTGCAAACGCATTATTACACCGGCTTCCAGTCGACACGTTTGCACGATCCCAAAATGACATCGGCGTATCAGGCGTCATCGTGGGGCGCAAAAATGAACTTGGATACACGCGATTATGCGTTTTCGGCGAGCGTCATACCGAAGTTAGCCACCATCGACAAACGCTATGTGACGTCTGGCAACTGGTCTGCTAATCAGCAGGGAAACAGCGACGAAGCCTATCTGCTGAGCTACAGCGATCATCGCTTTGGTGAGCACACACCGACAGTCAATGTGCGGCTCGGGCCATCGCCGTCACTCGCGCTGTCTGACAGTTATCACTACACCCCGCAGCTGACGCTGAATGTCGACGCAGCCTACCACCGCTCCCAACAATGGCGGCATCTTTCCCACCATGAGACGGCGCAGGTCGAGGAATATCAGTTTCCGGATTCGCTCTATGAAACGAAAGACGAAAGCGGCGTGGAGCTGGCCCTGGGGGGGCAATACACCAGCGATAGTTTCAGCGTGTTTGGCGTTGAGTATTACTTTCAGAGCGAGGGGTATTCGCGTGCTGAACAGCGTCAGCAGCGCGAGTTAATTGATTTCCTCAACACCACAACCGGTTATGCGCCACTGGATCAGGCATTTGATTCTTACAAATACCTGATGGCTTCAGAAATCAGCAATACCGCCAATCAGGGGATGCTGCAGGGTAAGCACTATCTGAACGCCTGGGCCAGTCTGCCGCTGGCGGGAGAGTCGACGCTGCAGCCTTCGCTGGTGGTGAATCTCGTTGATGGCAGCACGTTGCTGGGCCTGCATTATTCCACGCCGCTCAGCACTATCAGTAACCAGCTTGAAACCTATGCCGGTGGCTATAGCGCGCTGGGAAGTCGGTACTCCGAATTTGCGCTTTTTGGCGACACGTTAGGCCTTTATTTGGGCTTTAAATACTATCTATAAGGATAAAGAGATGATGAATAATGCTTCACAACCGACAGTACTGCTTTTTGCCGGTCAGGGTAATCCGGTTATTGGCATGGGCAGCGATCTTTGGGATCTCAATGCCAGTACAAAACATATCTGGGATTGTGCCAGCGATATTTCCGGGCTGAACCTGCGTCGCCTGTGTCAGAAGGGGCCGATGAATCGCCTTATTCAAACGACGGTACAACAACTGGCGGTGACCGCAATCAATGTAACGCTCTATACCCTGTGCCGTGAACGTCTTGAGAATTTAACGGTTGTGGGGTCCTGCGGACACAGCGTTGGTGAATACAGTGCGCTCTACGCTGCCGGAGCTATTTCTCTTGAGACGCTATTTGGCATGATTCACTTCAGAGCCAGCCTGATGCATGACGAAAGCCAGAGAAATAAAGGCGCAATGCTGGCGGTTAAAGGCATCAACCGCGAACAACTGCAGACGATGATTACGGAATCAGGCATTGCGCTGGATATTAGCTGTGATAACACGCCGCGCCAGCAGGTTATTGGAGGAACGCAGGCTGCGTTGAATGAATTTGCCACGCTGCTGATGGCCGCTGGATACGAACCGGTTAAACTCGGTGTGAGCGGTGCTTGGCACACGCGTTTGATGGAGGACGGCGTTCAGGCAATGCGCGATTATCTTGCCGGACTGGATATCGCTTCGCCAGAGCATCAGGTTCTGATGAACGTAACAGCAAAAAGCGAGGTCGCTCCGTCAATTATCAAAGAAAATCTCTCATTACACTTAACTCATACGGTGAAATGGACTGAATCTCTCGATACATTTCTGAATATGCCAACCTCGGTAGCCTTCCTTGAAATAAGTAATAAGCCCTATTTGGGGAATATGTTAAACGATTTTGCTGGTGTGGATCAGCAACGAGTTATGCATTGTCGTAAAGCATTTAGTGATGCAAAGGTATTCAAATGATTCCTGATTATTTAACTTTTATTCGCTTTCAGGATAAACGAAGTCTGATATACATTTATGCTATTGGACTTATTCTGATAGGCTTTTATTGGAAAAATGCAGGATTTACTTTTCCATCAGAGGATATTGGTGTCGTTAGTGGGATTCTGGCCCTGGTGCTGTATAATTTTATTTTTGATCTCAAGGCGTACTGGGCTTATAAATGCGTCACGAAGAATATCGATTTTTCGTGGTTTAAGAAAAAGCAGAACCACAAAATAGAATTATTTCTTACGCAACCTCTGGTGGCAGGATTTCTGTCGTTAATCATGTTGAGTGCAATGAGTTGGGGGCTATACCAGCGTCTACCCTCGTTATATGCGCTGTTCCTGATTTCGTTACTTGGGCCGTTGGTTATCTTTCTGCTGTTTCGGATGATCCGCACCAGTTATGTCAAGCAGGTCGCTATTTCAGTAGCGAAAAAAGTAAAATATAAAAGTCTGACTCGCTATGTGCTGCTTTCGGTGTGCATCTCAACGGTTGTTAACCTGCTTACTATCAGCCCGTTGCGTAACAGTGATTCTTTTGTGATAGAGGGGCAGTGGTTAACGTTTAAATCGATAATTGCATTGCTCATTCTTTGTGGCGTAGTGTTGGCGATTAATCTGTTTTTTCTGCGCTTCTCCAGGCGGTACGCTTTTTTGGGCAGGCTTTTTTTGCAGGAAATCGATCTGTTTTTCTCCAGTGAAAATGTGTTGTCGACCTTTTTTGCCAAGCCGCTTTGGCTTCGGTTATTCATATTGCTGGTTATTGAAGTGATGTGGATTACGCTGGTGTCGGTATTGGCAACGCTTGTGGAATGGCGGATTTGGTTTGAAGCCTATTTTTTACTCTGCTATGTACCGTGCTTAATTTACTATTTTTTCTATTGTCGATTTCTCTGGCATAACGATTTTATGATGGCATGTGACATGTATTTCCGTTGGGGGCATTTTAATAAGTGAGGAAGTGATAGGAAGTGACCAGATAATACATATATGTTCTGTACTCTCTTGCGCATTTTGATTGTTGACTGAGTAACCAGACAGTTGATGTTCACGATTTCCCCTCGCCCTAACAGACGTGGGCGGGGGCACCCGGTGTGTGCAATATACGAAAAAAAGCCCGTACTTTCGTACGAGCTCTTCTTTAAATATGGCGGTGAGGGGGGGATTGACTCGCTTCGCTCGCCCTGCGGGCAGCCCGCTCACTGCGTTCACGGTCTGTCCAACTGGCTGTCGCCAGTTGTCGACCCCTGGACGGGGCTTCTCATCCCCCCGGTGTGTGCAATATACGAAAAAAAAGCCCGTACTTTCGTACGAGCTCTTCTTTAAATATGGCGGTGAGGGGGGGATTCGAACCCCCGATACGTTGCCGTATACACACTTTCCAGGCGTGCTCCTTCAGCCACTCGGACACCTCACCAAATTGTCGTTCCTGTCTTGCTGGAACGGGCGCTAATTTAGGGAAATCATGACCTGAGGTCAACAAACTTTTTTAAAAAATCGCGCGTTTATTCAAACTTCAATCAATGTGTGGTTTTAATAAGCGAAATCTGCTTTTTTTGCCACCGACCACGGATTTGTTATGCTGGTGGCCTTTGTAGATCATAACGATAAGTGCGAGTAAATTTCGCGCAACGCTTTTCAGGAGTCAGTATGGATATCATCTTTTATCACCCAACGTTCGATACCCAATGGTGGATTGAGGCACTGCGCAAAGCTATTCCTCAGGCAAGAGTCAGAGCATGGAAAAGCGGAGATAATGACTCTGCTGATTATGCTTTAGTCTGGCATCCTCCTGTTGAAATGCTGGCAGGGCGCGATCTTAAAGCGGTGTTCGCACTCGGGGCCGGTGTTGATTCTATTTTGAGCAAACTACAGGCACACCCTGAAATGCTGAACCCTTCTGTTCCACTTTTTCGCCTGGAAGATACCGGTATGGGCGAGCAAATGCAGGAATATGCTGTCAGTCAGGTGCTGCATTGGTTTCGACGTTTTGACGATTATCGCATCCAGCAAAATAGTTCGCATTGGCAACCGCTGCCTGAATATCATCGGGAAGATTTTACCATTGGCATTTTGGGCGCAGGCGTACTGGGCAGTAAAGTTGCTCAGAGTCTGCAAACCTGGCGCTTTTCGCTGCGTTGCTGGAGTCGAACCCGTAAATCGTGGCCTGGCGTGCAAAGCTTTGCCGGACGGGAAGAACTGTCTGCATTTCTGAGCCAATGTCGGGTATTGATTAATTTGTTACCGAATACCCCTGAAACCGTCGGCATTATTAATCAACAATTACTCGAAAAATTACCGGATGGCGCGTATCTCCTCAACCTGGCGCGTGGTGTTCATGTTGTGGAAGATGACCTGCTCGCGGCGCTGGATAGCGGGAAAGTTAAAGGCGCAATGTTGGATGTTTTTAATCGTGAACCCTTACCGCCTGAAAGTCCGCTCTGGCAACATCCACGCGTGACGATAACACCACATGTCGCCGCGATTACCCGTCCCGCTGAAGCTGTGGAGTACATTTCTCGCACTATTGCCCAGCTCGAAAAAGGGGAGAGGGTCTGCGGGCAAGTCGACCGCGCACGCGGCTACTAATAAAGCATCAGGATTCCTGCTATCCTTGGCGGGAATTGAATACAGGAGAGAGTTATGTATCCCGTCGACCTTCATATGCATACCGTTGCCAGCACACATGCATATAGCACATTGAGTGATTACATTGCCCAGGCCAAACAAAAGGGCATTAAACTTTTTGCGATCACCGATCATGGCCCGGATATGGAAGATGCGCCGCATCACTGGCACTTCATTAACATGCGTATCTGGCCGCGAGTGGTTGATGGGGTAGGGATCCTGCGCGGCATCGAAGCTAACATTAAAAATGTTGATGGTGAAATTGATTGCAGCGGTAAAATGTTTGACTCGCTGGATCTGATTATTGCCGGTTTTCATGAGCCGGTTTTTGCACCACATGACAAAGCGACCAATACACAAGCGATGATCGCCACTATCGCCAGCGGCAATGTGCATATAATAAGCCATCCCGGAAATCCGAAATATGAGATAGATGTTAAAGCCGTTGCTGAAGCAGCCGCGAAACATCAGGTGGCGCTGGAAATCAATAATTCCTCATTTTTACACTCACGTAAGGGCAGTGAAGACAACTGTCGTGCGGTAGCCGCAGCGGTACGTGATGCTGGAGGTTGGGTGGCATTAGGCTCGGATTCTCACACCGCGTTTACCATGGGGGAATTTGAAGAGTGTCTTAAAATCCTCGACGCGGTAGATTTTCCGCCAGAGCGCATTTTGAATGTTTCTCCGCGCCGCTTACTGAACTTCCTTGAATCTCGCGGTATGGCACCGATTGCGGAATTTGCAGACCTTTAATTACTAGTAATGGAAATATATTAATGAACGAGTTTTCTATCCTCTGTCGTGTGCTGGGTTCGCTCTATTACCGCCAACCGCAAGATCCTTTACTGGTGCCGCTGTTTACCCTGATTCGTGAGGGGAAACTGGCTGCGAACTGGCCACTGGAGCAGGATGAGTTACTGACGCGTTTACAGAAAAGCTGTGATATGGCGCAAGTCTCTGCCGATTACAATGCGTTGTTTATCGGCGATGAATGCGCTGTGCCGCCATATCGTAGCGCATGGGTTGAGGGCGCGGCGGAAGCGGAAGTGCGCGCTTTTCTTTCTGAACGAGGGATGCCATTAGCGGATACGCCTGCCGATCACATCGGCACATTGCTGCTTGCGGCTTCCTGGCTGGAAGATCAGTCAACGGAAGATGAGAGCGAAGCACTGGAAACACTGTTCAGTGAGTATCTGTTACCCTGGTGTGGCGCGTTCCTTGGCAAAGTGGAGGCCCATGCAACCACGCCTTTCTGGCGCACCATGGCACCGCTAACCCGTGATGCCATTAGTGCAATGTGGGACGAGCTGGAAGAGGATTCTGAAGAGTGAATGTGATCTGCGTCATTCATGACTGCAACGGGTAATTTGTTGTTGCATAAAATGTGTGCTCGATCTCATTCATGGACGCGTTTTCTGCTATCATGCGCGGCATGAACATACTTCTCTCTATTGCAATCACAACAGGCATTCTCTCCGGTATCTGGGGATGGGTGGCTGTTTCCCTGGGCTTACTAAGCTGGGCGGGCTTCCTGGGCTGTACGGCCTACTTTGCTTGCCCGCAAGGTGGGCTGAAAGGGCTGGCGATCTCCGCTGCAACTCTGCTTAGTGGCGTGGTGTGGGCGATGGTCATTATTTACGGTAGTGCACTGGCGCCACATCTGGAAATTCTCAGTTATGTCATAACCGGTATTGTCGCGTTTCTGATGTGTATTCAGGCCAAACAGCTGCTGCTTTCATTTGTTCCGGGGACGTTTATAGGCGCATGCGCGACGTTTGCCGGGCAGGGTGACTGGAAACTGGTGTTACCTTCGCTGGCGCTTGGGCTGATATTTGGTTACGCAATGAAAAACAGCGGCCTGTGGCTGGCGGCGCGTAGTGCAAAGACGGCTCTCCGTGAGCAGGAAATCAAAAATAAAGCGTGAGGGGCACTCACGCTTTCGCTTAAACAGTAAATGCCGGATTATTAATTCCGGCATTTTTATCTGTCAGGATTCCGGTGGAACCGACATATGGCGGTATTTCACCAGAATGTCATTCTGCCGTTCTGCTTTGTTCTGCAAATCCCACAGACCACGGTCAATACCATCATTAATCAGGAAAATGACCCCTGTTTCGATAGCCGACATCAGGCACAGCATAACGGGTTCGTTCGAGGTGTAACCCACTTCCCCTTCCAGCAAGCGCTGGTAGTCAATAAAGCGGAAAACCCCAGCCTGAACTTCATAGGAAAGTATCGTCTTACTGGTGTTCACCGAGGAGAGGATCTCACCGGTACTCACATTGACGACGCGCAGGTTCACGGCAATCTGATCGAGCTGGTATTGCGTGTCGGCACCGATCCCAAAATATCTTGCCCCAACCCCGCCAGATTTGACGTTGCTTTCATAACCGATAATCGAACCTTCAACCATGATATTTGCCGCCGTTAAAGATTGCAGCGGGATTCGGTTATTAATGGCAACCGTGCCGTTTTCTTGTGCCGCACGAATAATCTTGCGCTCGTTAAGCAGGTTTTGTAAGCCCTGGCGCTCCAGCGGTATAAACCAGCGAGAATCTTTCAATGCCGTGACCAGCATTGCCGTGGCGCTTTGCGGAACAGCAGTGGAGAAGTTACTTGCCGGGTAGGGTTTAAATTGCCCGGTTTCGTCCTGAATGTTGTATACCGAAACAAAGATCTTACCCGTCGGCGCTGGCAGATGGGTCAAATCTTTGTAGCTCTGAGCTCGAGGCATTAATGTCGGTCTGGCGGCTTCTTTAGGCGGGGCGGTTAAGCATCCGCTCAGTAACATGACGGCAACCAAAAGAAATAAGCGCTGCATGATTATTTTCCTTATGAAGCTGGGGCTTAAAAATCGGTTGAGTTATTTTGTAAACCCGAAACCTGGATAGTCGAGGTTTGTCCGGTTTTACGATCTGTCACGTTCAACTGCAATTGACCATCGCGGTTGGCAATATCGACAATATAATCGTTGGTCACCATGCGGCCCGGTTTCCCGGTATTAATATTCGACAGTAGCCCACCTAAAATTTGTGACTGGATGGCCTGAGTAAAGTTATCTAACGCTGAGGGTGTTTCAATACCAAAGTCATCGTTATAGCTCGGATCTTTATAAGAGTTTTGGGCCTGAGCGCTATTTAATAAAAAAGCGCCATTATTTGGGTTACCACCAAAGTTTGGATTACGGAACTGGAAAGTCATGGTTCCAGCCCAACTTAATGGCGAAATAAGCATGAGTAGAACTACTGCATGTTTGACACGCATTGCAGCCTCCGAACAATTTTTTATTTAGAATTCATCATGCGCCAAATCGCCCGTACTTAATAACGCCTGATTTATCTGGCGACGATTTAGTGCTTCTTCAGTTTGAATCAGTGCAAAGACGACAGTTTTTTCGAAGTCTCTTTTCAACGGGAATAAAAAAGTCTGGAAAATAACGTCCTGATTCACCGTTATAGTGATCCAACTTCCCCATCGTGCACTGGGCCTTTCATTAATCGTTAAGTTACCCGTATAGTCACTTTCCCATTTATCACTAAAGGCTCGGTAAAAATCATGGCCAATAGATGAAACAGTATGGTCAGTTAACAATCCCGGGACTTCTACCTCAACGGCGTGAAGATTCCCTGCGGCGAACAGAAATTCTGCCGCCACAATCCAGCGTAAATAACGTTTCATGGCTTTATCGCCTGAGGTTATCGTTTGCCCAGGAAACCGCTTGTGTCCGGTTTTTTACGGCTATCTTCTTGAAAAGATTATAAAGATGCGTTTTAACCGTATTTTCGCTGATGAACAACGAACGAGCGATCTCGTTATTAGACGCGCCGATACGCAGCTTATTCAGGATCTCTTTTTCCCGATGAGTAAGGAGGGCTGATTCCGTGCTGTTATAACGATAGTTACCAGAATGTGTAATCAGGTAACTGGCAAGCTTTTGCGTAAAGTAGCATTCGCCGCGCAGGACGCCTTGCAACCCATTGACAACACGTTCTTGATCCTCCATGGCATAAAAAACGCCGTTGATATGAGGCCAGTTTTCAATGTCGCGGTACGGGTAATCTTCAGGCGTATTTAGCAACAATATTTTGATATTGTTGTTTTTCCTGCTCAAAGTATCCTGCCAATAATGGATAAGCTTTTTATCCGCTTCCATCATATCCAGAAGAATAATAGAGCCTGAAGAGATATCGTCCAGAGGGTGATGCTGCCAACTTACTGATTTAGTGTATGATGGTGTTTTTGAGGTGCTCCAGTGGCTTCTGTTTCTATCAG
>NZ_JAYQWM010000109.1:0-9617 GCF_036662595.1 Escherichia sp. Lx600-2
GACTCATCGAATATCTTTATCATCAATAACACCATTTTTAAATAAATATAAATGGCTAAAAAAATCTAATGATAAAAATACGCCAGATGAACTATCGCAAGCTATGAAAAAAATATACGGCACTTTCTGGCATTCCAAGATCTCTATTCAACTCCTCCTCGGCTCCCATTCCGCCGTCGAAAAACTTGCCCCAAATCTTACCCAAGAAATCTGGCAAGAATGTGATGGCACCCTGCTTATCTACGGTGGCGATATCGGGAGTTCTATCGATTCAGAGCGACTAGAAACCCTCAAACACCTGCGCCGACGTCGTCCGCTCGATGGTGTGATTTGGGTGACGGAAAACAGCATTTCATCCCAGCTTTTAGACAGCAACATTCACTTTACCAACCTGAATGCGGCCACTGCCCACAATGCAGGGCGTGCTATCCAAAACCTCTTTCAAGAACTCGGCTGGCGTGCGCCTGTTTGGGTATGGAGTGTCAGTGACCAACCCTCCCTCAGCGCGGTTGAAACGCCCTCTATCCTCTGCATGACTGAGCAAAATATGCCTGCCGAGGCGCTATCGCCTAGCTTATTAAGCCTGATCCCCGCACTTGTGAGCAACGGAACCCAAGCGTTACTGCGCGAACAGAAACACACCTATCTGCTTGCTTTAGCCCAATTTTTACAAAACGGTGGCAGCCAACAGCTCGCGACCGCATTAGCGCCACTCAATACCCCATCACGTACGCTGCCTTTTTCTGGCATCGCATTTAGCCCGTCTATCAATCCGTTAAATCAGCAACGTTTGCCAAATAGTTGGCACCCCGATACCCGCTGGCAAAGCTGGTTAAACGTACAATCTGAACTGGCATCCGGTTTACAGCCGGCCGCTTTAGGCTTTGATAAAAAACGTCTCGTTCAATACGGCGCAGCCACCGCCATGACCTTGTGGGGAGCCGGTATGATTGTCTCTTACTTCGCCAATCGCCAACTCATCGAAGACAGCTACCAAAGTGCGAGTGTCGCCGCTAACCACCAATTACCGGAAACGGAACGCCTTCAAGCCCAATACGACTTTCAGCAAACTCTGGGGCTGTTAACGCATCGCGAACAGAGCTCCGTCCCTGTTTGGCTGCATTTTGGCTTGAATAGCAATCAGCCACTATTAGCCCATTTATGGCCGCTGTATCAACAAACGGTACTCCCTCCTCTGCAAGATAATCTCCGTCAGCAACTTGAGCAACGGTTACAAGCTTATGCACAATTATCGCCAAATAGTGATGAACGCCGCCAAGCCACCCAAAGTGCGTATCAAGATTTAAAAACTTACCTCATGATGAGTACGCCAGAGCGTATGGAGCCTGCTTTTTTCACCAATCACGTTCTGACTGCCCTTCCTGTCCCGCAAGGAATGAACGAAGGCGAATGGCACACTCTCGGCAAAGAGTTGCTCATGTTCTATGCCCAACAGCTACCGACGCACCCTGAATGGCAATTAAACGCCAACAATAACCTGATTAATCAAAGCCGTACCTTACTCACGCGGCAAATTGGTCAACGCAGCGAAAGTGCCACACTGTATCAAGAAGTGTTACGACAAGCGCAACATCAGTTCCCCGATATGACCTTAGATGATATGACGGGCGATACCGATGCCCACTTTTTATTGACGACAGAAGAGTTTGTACCGGGTATTTTTACCCGCAAAGCGTGGGAAGAATCGATCCAACCCGCCATCAAAAAAGTGGTTGAATCGCGCCGTCATGAAATTGACTGGGTATTGAGTGATAGCCAGCATGAACTTAGCCAAGATATTTCGCCTGATGCGCTCAAGCAGCAGCTTACTGAACGCTATTTTGCTGACTTTGCTAATAGCTGGTTAAACTTCCTCAATAGCCTGCAATGGCGCCATACTGAAAGCTTACCCGATACTATCGACCAATTATCCTTGATGAGCGATGTGCGCCAGTCCCCGGTCATTGCACTGATGAACACCCTCGCCTACCAAGGGAAAACCGGGCGTCAGGCAGAAAAACTGGCCGACTCGTTTGTTAACTCGGCGAAAGAACTGCTCAACAAAGAACAAAAACCCGTGATTAGCCAAAAAGCCGATTTTACGGGACCATTGGAAGACACTTTTGGCCCTGTCCTGAACTTTGTTGACCCTCAAGCCGCCTCACAAACTGGCGATAATCTGAGTTTACAAGCCTATTTAACCCGTATTACTCGTGTGCGCTTAAAACTTCAGCAAGTGGTCAATGCCCCCGACCCGCAAGCCATGTCCCAAACCTTCGCCCAAAGTATTTTAGACGGTAAAAATGTCGATTTTGCCCAAACGCGTGACATGGGCAGTTTAATTGCCGCCAGTTTTGGGCAAGAGTGGCAACCTTTTGGCGATGCACTGTTAGTGGAGCCGATGACGCAGGCGTGGCAACAATTGCTCACCCCAACCGCTCAGGGGATCAATAGCGAATGGCAAAATGCCATTGTCAATGAATGGAACAACGCCTTTGGCGGCCGCTACCCCTTGAAAGACACGCAAAGTGATATTTCTTTGCCTCTGATGGCGCAGTATCTTCGCCCTGATAACGGACGTATTCAACGTTTCCTAGAAACCCGTCTGCAAGGGGTTTTACGCAAAGAAGGTCATCACTGGGTACCGAATAGTGCTAATGCGCAAGGATTACGCTTTAACCCTGAGTTTATTCAGGCGATGAATACCTTGAGTGAGCTAGGCGATGTGGCCTTCGCCAATGGAGAGGCTCGCCTGTACTTCGAAATGCGCCCGGGAACCAGTAAACAGGTGATGCAGACGGTACTGGTGGTCGATAAGCAAAATCTCACTTACGATAACCAATTCCCTGAGTGGCAACGTTTTGTGTGGCCTGCCGACACTATCGCTTCAGGCGCCTCATTGACTTGGATGACCACCTCCACCGGCACCCGCCTCTATCGAGATCATCGAGGTGTTTGGGGGTTAATCCGCTTACTTGAAGCGGCTCAAGTTACCCCTTATGCAGGAAGCACCAGTAGCTATACCGTGTCGTGGACCACCTCCGATGGCAATACACTCAATTACCAGCTGCGCACCGAAATGGGCCAAGGCCCACTGGCGCTATTAAAACTACGCAACTTTGTGCTACCTGAAAAAATCTTCTTGGATTAGACCCAATAGGACATCACCTATGCCTTTATTAACTGCCTTACGCACAGCCTGTTTTACCGGAAACCCGCTTGCTGCTAATCAATTAGTAGAACAACAAGTCGTGTTATGGGAACGCTGGCTATTGCCAATTACGGCTGAAAATCCGGTTGGGGAAGACCCCAGCTATGACGATGACTTCGAACGAATGAAAGAAGAAGTCAACAAGTTATCAGGCTCAGATACGGAGTTAATCTGTACGCTCGCCGAAAATCTCTTAACTCATGTATGTAAAGACGCACGCGTGATCACTTACTATGTTTGGGCGCGCTTACATCGAGAAGGTGAAACGGGCTTAGCTGATGGATTAGGATTACTGGCAGGATTACTCCATCGTTACCACGATGGCCTGCTACCAAATCGCCCAAATAGCCGAAAGTCAGCCATTGAATGGTTGGCAGGTCAGCGAGTTATCGACAGTTTATCCCTTTATCCTGAAGTTGATAGCAACGAATTTGCACGTATCGTGGCGCTACTGAGCTCGATTGTGGATGAATTTAGTACATGGGATGAGGCAAACCGTCCTAATCTTGCACCACTACTACGCGCACTAGAAAATCGACTTGCGCAATCTGGCGGTGCGAATAGTGTTGTTCCACAAAATATTAAATCAACAGAAAGTATATCAACGAAGCAAACATCAACCGGTATCAGCCCTATCGCCCCTATTCAGTCTGGTCGAGAATTACTTGACCAAGCCAAAGTGCTCGCCAATTATCTGCGTAATCAGCCTAATGGTTGGTTATCGGGTCATCGGCTGATGAAATCCGTACGTTGGGATACGCTACACCAAGCTCCCCCACAAAATCAGCAAGGTTGTACTCGATTAGCCCCACCACGCTCAGATGCCAAAGCCCAGCTAAAACGTTTATATCTGCAACAAAATTGGCTCGAACTCACTGAACAAGCAGATCGATTGTTTGCAGAAGGGGTTAACCATTTTTGGTTAGATGTGCAATGGTACTTGCACCAAGCATTGAGTAAATCCCCTGCGCCATGGGATGGCTGGGCAGAAGTGATTGCCTCTGATTTAAAGCAGTTCTTACTTCGCTTACCGGGTTTAGAAAATCTCGCTTGGGAAGATGGCACACCTTTCGCAGATGAAGTCACCTTAGCGTGGATCAAACAGCATATTCTGGAAGAGAATATTCAGTCTCTCAATCACATCCCTGTTCAAGGCGCAAGTGACGATGATAACGACTCAATATTCGCGTTAGAACAAGAAGCGTTAACTCAAGCTGACACCGAAGGCGTTGAAGCCGCATTAGCATGGCTAATGTCACGCCCGAATATCCAAACTTCCCGTCAAAAATGGTTACTGCAATTAGTGATGGCAAGAGTGGCTGAACAATTTGCTCGTCATGATTTGGCACTGAATTTACTTCGTGAATTAGACCGTAGTGCTGAACAGATGCGCCTCGCGGATTGGGAACCTCATTCGCTGTTTGAAGTTAAAGCCCGCCAGTTGCAATTGTTACGAGGTAAAACGCAGCGTAATACGCCAGACAAAACTGAACTGCACCATCAAATGTCTGAGTTACTGGCTCAGCTAACTCGATTAGACCCTGTGCGAGCGTTAGTGCTCTATCCCTAAATTAATCAACGAGAACCATACTAATGGATGATTTAACCCTTCGCTATTATGATGCGGAGATGCGATATCTGCGTGAGGCAGCCAAAGAGTTCGCTCAAGCTCACCCCGATCGAGCAGCATTATTAGATTTAGACAAAGCGGGCATTCCTGACCCTTTTGTAGAACGGCTTTTTGAAGGTTTTGCCTTCTCCATGGGGCAATTGCGCCAAAAAATTGATGATGATTTACCCGAGTTAACAGAAGGATTAGTCAGCCTACTTTGGCCTCATTACCTACAAACCATTCCCTCACTTTCTGTGGTTGAACTCGCGCCGGATATTCATGATATGAAAATCTCATCAGTGATCCCCGCTAACTTTGAAGTACTTTCACGCCCTATTGGACCTAAAAAGACCGTCTGCCGCTATCGCACAACTCGAGACTTAACACTCAACCCCATTGTGCTATCAACGGTTAATTTAACCACAGAGCCTGATGGCCGTTCCGTAATTCGCTTGCAGTTCGATTGTGCGAAGCTTGCTGACTGGAAACAAATCTCACTTAATGCTCTCTCCTTTTATCTGGCTGGTGATGTTCCAACTACCTATGCACTACATTTAGCGCTGACTAAGCAAGTTGCAGCCACCTATATTCGGCTGCCATCGTCCCCTGACCGTATTCGTTTACCACTTTGGTTTTCCCCTGGTGGATTTGCTGAAGAAGACCAACTGTGGCCTAAAGGAGATAGCACCTTCAGCGGCTACCAACTATTACTGGAGTATTTTTCTTTTCGTGAAAAGTTTTTCTTCGTCAACTTAAACGGACTTGATGAGATTCAATTACCCGAAGGATTAAGTCATTTTGAGCTAGAAATTGTGCTTGATACGCTCTGGGACAGCGATATTCCATTAACTACTGATAACCTAAAACTACACAGTGTCCCAGTGATCAACTTATTCAACATTGAAGCTGACCCACTTACTGTTAATGGATTAGAAAGTGAATATTTACTGCGCCCTCGGCGCTTACAAGATGGACACACCGAAATTTATGCGGTCGATACAGTTCATGGTACGCGACGCGATGAACAAATTCACTATGTGCCATTCAGTAGTTTTCGCCACCGAGGCGGAATGCTCCGCCACAATGCCCCTGAACATTACTATCACACACGAATTAAACGTGGTGTCAGCGGCCTACATGATACATGGCTAATTTTAGGGGGAGAGCACGAGCAACCAACCGCATCTCTTGAAAGTGAAACGCTATCTCTACAATTAACCGGGACTAACGGGCAGCTCCCTCGCAAAGCGTTACAGAGTACATTGCTGGACAGAACTGAAGAGACCTTGCAGACACAGTTACGGGTTCGTAACTTATGCAAACCTACGCTACCTTGCTACCCCCCTGCTGAAGATAGATTTCATTGGCGCGTACTCAGCCACCTTGGTGCCAGCTTCCTGAATATGATGGATAACGTAGAGGTATTACGAGGAACGCTAGCACTTTATGACTGGCGGGAAGATGACCTGAACAGCCGCAAACTCGATGCCATGATCCACGTTGAGCAACACCTTATCGAACGCTTTGAAAAAGGCTTTTTACAGCGAGGCATTGCCATCGACATTACCCTCGATAGCCACGGCTTTAACGGTGAGGGCGACATTCATCTATTTGGCGAAATGCTCAACCGTTTTTTTGCCCTCTATACCGATGTACATCTGTTTAACCAATTGACTTTACATATTTTACCGACAGGAAATAGCCTTACATGGACCGAAAATCATCCTCAGTAAATCCGCTTTTTGATGCGCTTGGGGAGCGTCTTCCGCTGGTAAACTTCTATCGGTTTTGCCAGCTGCTAGAACAAAGTAATGCACAGAGCCCGCCGCTCGGTAGTACCCAAGACCCCAAAACAGACGCTATTCGTTTTCGCCCCCACCGTGGAATGGGCTTTCCCGTCACCGAAATTAAAGGGTTGGATATTGACGATAGATACCGTGATAGCACAACCCCTAGCATTCGAACCACTTTTTTAGGGTTATATGGTGTCACTTCTCCACTACCGACAACCTACCTTGATGATATTGCACAGCGACGAGAAGGAACCGAGTCTCTTACCGATTTTTTAGATATTTTTAACCACCGACTGACGACGCAGTTTTATCGTATTTGGCGAAAATACTCTTACCCCGCAACATTTTCAGCAGGGGGGAAAGACGAAACGTCACAATATTTATATGGATTAATTGGCTTAGGTATACCTGGCACGGCGCAACATATACAAGCGCCGTTATCCCGATTTCTCGCATTACTAGGTACGCTACGTTTTCCGACTCGTACCGCCGAAGGGGTTATATCTTTAGTCAAATTACTGGCGCCTGATACGCAAGTTAAAATCAAGTCCCATGACCCAAGACGCATCGAGCAAGTCACTCAAACAGGGTTATCCTGCAGAACACCGATGACATTAGCCAACAAACCCGTATTAGGTCAGTACGCCACTGATGTTAATAGCCAAATTTTGATTATCTTACAAACCAATAACCTTGAAGAAGCTCGGAACTGGTTGCCTGATGGGTTGCTGTATCAAGATTTAATGGCGCTATTGCATGTTTATCTCGGATCACGCGTCAATGCTCGCCTTAACTTAAAGTTACCAAGAAAGTTACTACCCAATGCAGCGTTAAGCACCCAATCACATCAAGGTGTTCAATTGGGTCGTACCGCAGCAATGGGAACACTCAGCCCACAAACTGTGCGCCAAGAACATATTATCACGTTAAATTTAGGGCGTTACCAACGATTAACGACGTCATCACAGAATACGTCTCCCCAACATTATGCTAATTATCGATTTTAATTTTGAGAATCATTTATGAAACAACTACCTTTATTACCATTTTGTGGCAAAACGTTAGTGCTCCTCTGCGCACTAAATCTATCGGGCTGTGGCCTTACTCAGATGGTCGGTGATGGTACTCGCAATGTTGCAAGCTCCATCTTTTATAAACAAGTGAAAGTCGTACACTTAGATTTTGTCGCACGTGAAGCATTAAATACCGATGATACTGGCGCATCGTTATCAACAATTATCCGTGTTTACCAACTAAAAAACTTTGAAAGCTTTGTAGAAAGCGACTATGCCACTCTTTTCGCTAAAGATAGCCAAGTACTCAAATCCTCGTTAGTCGCACAAAAAGACCTACGAATTCGCCCAGGAGAATCAATTTCGCTTGATATGCCTCTCGAAGAAGGGGCTGAATTTGTTGCTATCGCCGTGATGTTTCACGACCCAGACCTTATCACCGATAATTGGCGTGTGGTGATCCCCAAAAAACGCTTATTACCTGATGACCCACGTTTATTAACTCTCACGGATAACGCTATGACACTAAAACCACTGGGAGAAAAATAACATGTCCCAGCCTTCGTTATATGAAATGTTGACGGGGTATTTTGCTGGAGGATTAAATATTGATGATATTCCAGAACATGACCAAGTGATAGTTTCCGTCATGGACAATATCCGCCGTATTCTCAGCGCCAGAGCGGGGAGCATCGAACATATTCCGGATTATGGGCTTCCCGATATGAGTAAAATGATCCAAGGTCTCCCCGGCACTGCTCACAATATGATGACCATTTTATCGGCAACATTGCTCAAGTATGAGCCCCGCATCAAATCCCTCTCTTTAGTGTTATTACCGCAAAATAGCTTTGGGACACTCCATTATGCCCTTGAGGTTGAATTACACGAACAAGGTTTAATCCGCTATGGCACTGAATTTATGCCTGATGGTCGCATTTTATTGCATCATCTAAAAAAACAATTCGATACGATTTAAACCGACAATTGCTTGAGACAATTATGAACCCAGATTTAAATACATTACGCCTTGGCGGCGACCCTCGCACACTGGCTGATTTTGCAGCCCTTAAAGACGAATTAAACAAACGCTTCCACCCTGCACGCCCTGATGTTGACTGGGCTCGAGCCCATGGCTTATGTTTATCCTTATTTAATCAAAATGGTGCAGACCTACAAACTTGTGCATGGTTTACCCTGATCCGCCAGCATCAAAATGGCATAGCGGGATTAAATGAAGGGTTATCGTTGCTCCAGCATTTACTCAGTCACCACTGGCAAGGGCTTTGGCCCCAACAGACCCATGCTCGCGTCGAAATTATCGCCACATTAAGCCAACAATTGGTGACAGGATTACGTGCACATGCTCCCATTTATGCCGATCTTCCTGCCCTTTACCAAACTGAAACCAAGCTTAGTCAAATTGCACAACAGTTACAAACATTAGAGCTCAAACACCTGACTCAGCTAGAGCGCTTACAAAATTTACTTGCATCTCAGGCAAGGCAATTAGAGAGTACAGATGCTCCAGATAGCGGTTTTATTCCGCCTACACCACCGCAACTTCCGAAAACTTCGCCATCGACATTTCAAGCTCGTACTGCAGTCCCCCCAATTTCCATCAAAGCCAATGCCACCATCAGCACTCCAGCACCTACTCAACCTTCTTACCGCAAAGGCATTTGTGTCGGTCTAGCTTTAGGTATTGTACTCACAGGAGCGATATGTGCAGGAACCTTGTATGCATTACACCCACAAATCAATAATCATGCTTTAGCACAGGTACTCCCACAATTACCTGAATTTACACCAAATATTGCAGCAATAATTGAGCAGCAATTACAACCGAACCCAACTCAATCTAGCCGTATTTCTGCTGAAAAACTCAATGTGATTGATAACTACCTTGTGGAATTAGAGTCTATATCCCCTATTTGGGCTCAGCAATATGGGATTAGTATGGCGAATTACCTCACCAAACATTATGG
>NZ_JAYQWM010000110.1:0-9528 GCF_036662595.1 Escherichia sp. Lx600-2
TGATGTCCCTCTGGGATGCGCTCCGGATGAATATGATGATCTCATATCAGGAACTTGTTCGCACCTTCCTTAACGAAAATGATGAAGTGATGTTTTTCAACCCCGCCGCAGAGAAGCTCTGGGGATACAAACGTGAAGAAGTCATTGGCAATAACATTGATATGCTGATTCCGCGGGATTTGCGTCCTGCGCATCCTGAATACATTCGTCATAACCGTGAAGGCGGTAAAGCGCGTGTTGAGGGGATGAGTCGGGAGCTGCAGCTGGAGAAAAAAGACGGCAGTAAAATCTGGACCCGTTTTGCGCTATCGAAAGTGAGCGCCGAGGGGAAAGTTTATTACCTGGCGCTGGTACGGGATGCCAGCGTAGAAATGGCGCAAAAAGAACAGACCAGACAATTGATTATTGCCGTTGACCATCTCGACCGACCGGTGATTGTCCTCGATCCGGAACGCCATATTGTGCAGTGCAATCGCGCATTTACCGAAATGTTTGGTTACTGCATTAGCGAAGCCAGCGGTATGCAGCCCGATACACTCCTGAACATTCCTGAATTCCCTGCCGATAACCGCATTCGTTTACAACAGTTGCTATGGAAAACCGCCCGCGATCAGGACGAATTTCTGCTGTTGACGCGCACCGGTGAAAAAATCTGGATTAAAGCCTCTATCAGCCCGGTTTATGACGTGCTCGCGCATTTGCAGAACCTGGTAATGACTTTCTCGGATATCACCGAAGAACGGCAGATCCGCCAGCTTGAAGGCAATATTCTCGCCGCCATGTGCAGCAGCCCGCCATTTCATGAAATGGGGGAAATCATTTGTCGTAATATCGAATCTGTTCTCAACGAATCGCATGTTTCGCTGTTCGCACTGCGCAACGGGATGCCGATACACTGGGCGTCATCTTCGCACGGTGCAGAAGTTCAAAATGCGCAAAGCTGGTCAGCGACCATTCGTCAGCGTGATGGTGCGCCTGCGGGGATCCTGCAAATTAAAACCTCGTCAGGAGCAGAAACCAGCGCCTTTATCGAACGCGTGGCAGATATCAGCCAGCATATGGCCGCGCTGGCGCTGGAACAGGAAAAAAGCCGTCAGCATATTGAACAACTCATCCAATTTGATCCGATGACCGGTCTGCCAAATCGCAATAACCTGCACAATTACCTCGATGACCTGGTCGACAAAGCCGTCTCTCCGGTGGTGTATCTCATCGGTGTTGACCATATTCAGGATGTGATTGATAGCCTTGGCTATGCGTGGGCCGATCAGGCATTGCTGGAAGTGGTCAATCGCTTTCGTGAAAAACTCAAACCGGATCAGTATCTCTGTCGTATCGAAGGTACGCAGTTTGTCCTCGTGAGCCTGGAAAACGACGTCAGTAACATTACCCAAATCGCCGATGAGCTACGGAATGTGGTCAGCAAGCCGATAATGATTGACGATAAACCCTTCCCGCTTACCTTGAGTATTGGCATCAGCTACGACGTGGGTAAAAACCGCGATTACCTGCTCTCCACTGCTCACAATGCAATGGATTATATTCGCAAGAATGGCGGTAACGGCTGGCAGTTCTTCAGCCCGGCGATGAACGAAATGGTAAAAGAGCGTTTGGTTTTAGGCGCAGCGCTGAAAGAAGCGATTAGCAATAACCAACTGAAACTGGTTTACCAGCCGCAAATCTTCGCAGAAACGGGTGAACTGTACGGCATCGAAGCCCTTGCTCGCTGGCACGATCCCCAGCATGGTCATGTGCCCCCTTCACGGTTTATTCCTCTCGCAGAAGAGATTGGTGAAATCGAAAATATTGGGCGCAGGGTCATCGCGGAAGCTTGCCGTCAGTTAGCAGAATGGCGTAGCCAGAATATTCATATCCCGGCGTTATCCGTGAACTTGTCGGCGCTGCACTTTCGCAGTAATCAACTGCCTAATCAGGTGTCTGATGCAATGCAAGCCTGGGGTATTGACGGCCACCAGCTGACGGTGGAAATCACGGAAAGCATGATGATGGAACACGATACCGAAATCTTTAAGCGCATTCAGATCCTGCGTGATATGGGCGTGGGTTTATCGGTAGATGATTTTGGCACGGGCTTTTCCGGATTATCCCGCTTAGTCAGTCTTCCGGTAACGGAAATCAAAATTGACAAAAGTTTTGTCGATCGTTGTCTGACGGAAAAACGCATCCTTGCCTTACTTGAAGCCATTACCAGCATTGGGCAAAGCCTCAATTTAACCGTCGTGGCGGAAGGCGTCGAAACCAAAGAGCAATTTGAGATGCTACGCAAGATCCACTGTCGCGTTATTCAGGGATATTTCTTTTCCCGCCCCCTGCCCGCCGAAGAAATTCCAGGCTGGATGAGCAGCGTGTTACCGCTGAAAATCTGACAAATTCCTCTCGCCCGCACTCGCGGGTTTTCATTTAACGTGACACTGTCACTTAAATACTGTGATTTCAGCTACGATTCCGGGAGATTCCTTCCTTAACTTCCCCTCTTGCACCAAAACTGCACTACGCTGCACAAATGTTGATCAAAAGTTAAAAAATATAACTTTAAGCCAGCATTCTGGCGCTTATCCCGGCATGGCATGAGATCTGCATAAGCGGAAAGCGCAGCAATTTTTGTCTTATACAGGAACCGTTTATGTCGGATACCACCGAACTGGTTGATTTAGCCGTAATCTTCCCTGATCTGGAGATCGAATTGAAATACGCCTGCGCTGATAACATCACAGGTAAAGCTATTTATCAGCAAGCGCGTTGTCTGTTACACAAGGATGCGATTACCGCGCTGGCGAAAAGTATCAGTATCGCCCAGCTCTCAGGCTTACAACTGGTGATTTACGATGCGTATCGCCCACAACAAGCGCAGGCGATGTTGTGGCAAGCCTGCCCAGACCCGCAATATGTTGTTGATGTGACGGTCGGTTCTAATCACAGCCGTGGCACGGCGATCGACCTGACGCTTCGTGATGAGCACGGGAACATCCTCGATATGGGCGCAGGGTTCGATGAAATGCACGAGCGCTCCCATGCTTACCATCCTTCCGTCCCGCCCGCCGCTCAGCGCAATCGGCTGTTGCTGAATGCGATTATGACTGGTGGCGGTTTTGTCGGTATCTCCAGCGAATGGTGGCACTTCGAATTACCCCAGGCAGCGAGTTACCCACTGCTCGCTGATCAATTCTCTTGTTTTATATCCCCTGGCACACAGCACGTCAGTTAATCAGGAAACTGTCATGAAGAGATCGATATCGTTTCGTCCCACATTGCTCGCGCTCGTCCTTGCCACAACTTTCCCGGTTGCGCACGCCGCCGTACCGAAAGATATGCTGGTGATTGGTAAGGCCGCCGATCCACAAACCCTCGACCCGGCGGTAACAATAGATAATAACGACTGGACGGTGACCTACCCGTCTTATCAGCGACTGGTTCAGTACAAAACGGACGGTGATAAAGGCTCAACCGACGTTGAAGGCGATCTGGCAAGTAGCTGGAAAGCGTCTGACGATCAAAAAGAGTGGACGTTCACCCTGAAAGATAATGCTAAATTTGCCGATGGCACACCTGTCACTGCCGAAGCAGTAAAACTTTCTTTTGAGCGGCTACTAAAAATCGGCCAGGGGCCAGCAGAAGCATTTCCCAAAGATTTAAAGATTGATGCTCCCGATGAACATACGGTGAAGTTTACCCTTAGCCAACCATTCGCACCGTTCCTCTACACGCTGGCGAATGACGGTGCATCCATTATCAATCCGGCGGTGTTAAAGGAACATGCGGCGGATGATGCCCGCGGCTTCCTCGCGCAAAATACCGCCGGTTCCGGACCATTTATGCTGAAAAGCTGGCAAAAAGGTCAGCAATTAGTTCTGGTGCCAAATCCGCATTACCCCGGCAATAAACCGAACTTTAAGCGAGTATCGGTAAAAATTATCGGTGAAAGTGCCTCCCGTCGCCTGCAGCTCTCCCGTGGCGACATTGACATTGCCGATGCGCTGCCGGTGGATCAACTCAACGCCCTGAAGTAGGAAAATAAAGTCAATGTGGCAGAGTATCCGTCACTGCGCGTCACCTATCTGTATCTGAATAACAGCAAAGCGCCACTTAATCAGGCGGAGCTGCGGCGGGCCATTTCCTGGTCTACCGATTATCAGGGCATGGTTAACGGCATTCTGAGTGGTAACGGAAAACAAATGCGCGGCCCGATTCCGGAAGGCATGTGGGGCTACGATGCGACGGCAATGCAATACAACCATGACGAAACGAAAGCCAAAGCCGAATGGGATAAAGTGAAGAGCAAACCCACCAGCCTGACGTTTCTCTATTCTGATAATGATCCGAACTGGGAGCCTATTGCTCTAGCGACACAATCCAGTCTCAACAAGCTGGGCATCAATGTGAAGCTGGAAAAGCTGGCGAACGCCACCATGCGCGACAGAGTGGGTAAAGGTGATTACGACATTGCGATTGGCAACTGGAGTCCGGATTTTGCCGACCCGTATATGTTTATGAATTACTGGTTTGAGTCCGACAAAAAAGGTCTGCCGGGTAACCGCTCGTTCTATGAAAACAGTGAGGTTGATAAGTTACTGCGCAATGCGCTCGCGACCACCGACCAGACGCAGCGTACCCGGAACTACCAGCAGGCACAGAAAATCGTCATTGATGACGCTGCTTATGTGTACCTGTTCCAGAAAAACTACCAACTGGCGATGAACAAAGAGGTGAAAGGCTTTGTGTTCAATCCCATGCTGGAACAGGTCTTCAATATCAATACCATGAGTAAATAACGTGACCTTCTGGAGTATTTTACGCCAACGCTGTTGGGGGCTGGTGCTCGTGATGGCGGGGGTCTGTGTGATTACGTTTATTATCTCGCATCTGATCCCCGGCGATCCGGCGCGGTTATTGGCAGGTGACCGCGCCAGCGATGCTATCGTGGAAAATATTCGCCAGCAACTGGGGCTGGACCAGCCACTGTACGTACAGTTTTACCGCTACGTCAGCGATCTGTTTCATGGTGACCTGGGGACATCCATTCGTACCGGGCGTCCGGTGCTGGAAGAGTTGCGTATATTTTTCCCGGCGACGCTGGAGCTGGCTTTTTGTGCCCTGCTGCTGGCACTCTTGATTGGCATCCCGCTGGGCATACTCTCTGCAGTCTGGCGAAATCGCTGGCTGGATCATCTGGTGCGAATAATGGCCATTACCGGAATCTCCACACCTGCGTTCTGGCTTGGGCTGGGCGTCATTGTGCTGTTTTATGGTCATCTGCAAATACTTCCCGGCGGCGGAAGGCTTGATGACTGGCTGGATCCACCAACGCACGTTACCGGCTTTTATCTGCTCGATGCGTTGCTTGAAGGCAACAGTGAAGTCTTCTTCAATGCGTTGCAACATCTCATCTTACCGGCATTAACGCTGGCGTTCGTTCACCTGGGAATTGTCGCTCGCCAGATCCGCTCAGCGATGCTGGAACAATTGAGTGAAGACTACATTCGTACCGCCCGGGCCAGCGGCTTGCCCGGCTGGTATATCGTTTTATGTTATGCGCTACCCAATGCGTTGATCCCATCGATTACCGTATTGGGTCTGGCGCTGGGCGATTTGTTGTATGGCGCAGTGCTCACCGAAACCGTTTTTGCCTGGCCCGGAATGGGGGCATGGGTAGTAACATCAATACAGGCGCTCGACTTCCCGGCAGTGATGGGCTTTGCCGTCGTGGTTTCATTTGCTTATGTGCTGGTCAACCTGGTGGTGGATTTGCTCTATTTGTGGATTGATCCGCGTATCGGACGTGGAGGTGGTGAATGATGCTAAGCGAGGAAACGTCCGCCGTACGCCCACAAAAACAAACGCGATTTAACGGTGCAAAACTGGTATGGATGCTGAAAGGCAGTCCGCTCACCGTGACCGGCGCAGTCATCATTGTATTAATGCTATTGATGATGATTTTTTCACCGTGGCTTGCGACGCATGATCCCAACGCCATTGATTTAACCGCCCGCCTTTTGCCGCCTTCTGCGGCGCACTGGTTTGGCACCGATGAAGTGGGACGCGATCTGTTCAGCCGCGTACTGGTCGGCAGTCAGCAATCAATTCTCGCCGGATTAGTGGTGGTCGCCATTGCGGGTATGATTGGTTCGCTACTCGGATGTCTATCCGGTGTGCTTGGCGGACGCGCAGACGCCATCATCATGCGCATCATGGACATTATGCTGTCGATTCCTTCGTTGGTACTGACAATGGCACTGGCTGCCGCTCTCGGGCCGAGTTTATTTAACGCCATGCTGGCGATTGCTATTGTGCGAATTCCCTTTTATGTGCGCCTGGCGCGGGGGCAAGCATTAGTTGTACGCCAGTATACCTATGTTCAGGCGGCGAAAACCTTTGGCGCGTCGCGTTGGCATCTGATCAACTGGCATATTTTACGTAACTCCCTGCCGTCGCTGATCGTGCAGGCATCGCTGGATATCGGTAGCGCGATTTTAATGGCCGCCACGTTGGGATTTATTGGCCTGGGTGCTCAACAACCGAGTGCTGAATGGGGCGCGATGGTAGCGAATGGTCGCAACTATGTACTCGATCAGTGGTGGTATTGCGCATTTCCGGGGACAGCGATTTTGCTTACCGCCGTCGGGTTTAATCTCTTTGGTGATGGTATTCGCGATCTGCTTGACCCGAAAGCAGGAGGAAAGCAGTCATGACCCAACCCGTTCTGGACATTCAACAACTGCATTTGAGTTTCCCCGGTTTTAACGGTGATGTACACGCGCTCAACAATGTGTCCTTGCAGATTAACCGCGGTGAAATTGTCGGTCTGGTGGGAGAATCCGGCTCAGGTAAATCAGTCACCGCAATGCTGATTATGCGTCTGCTACCGACGGGCAGTTATTGCGTACATCGGGGGCAGATTTCACTGCTGGGAGACGATGTTCTTAACGCTCGGGAAAAACAGCTTCGTCAGTGGCGCGGCGCACGAGTGGCGATGATCTTTCAGGAACCGATGACCGCCCTCAATCCGACACGTCGAATAGGTCTTCAGATGATGGACGTGATCCGCCATCATCAACCAATAAGTCGTCGGGAAGCCAGAGCTAAAGCGATTGCCCTGCTGGAAGAGATGCAAATCCCGGATGCCGTGGAAGTTATGTCGCGCTATCCGTTTGAGCTTTCAGGTGGTATGCGCCAGCGGGTAATGATTGCGCTGGCATTCTCCTGCGAGCCGCAATTGATTATTGCCGACGAACCGACTACGGCGCTGGACGTCACGGTACAGTTGCAGGTACTGCGTTTGCTTAAACATAAAGCCCGCGCTAGTGGAACTGCGGTACTGTTCATCAGCCATGATATGGCCGTGGTGTCGCAACTGTGCGATAGCGTTTACGTGATGTATGCCGGAAGCGTAATTGAAAGCGGCGTGACGGCAGACGTTATCCATCATCCCCGGCATCCGTATACCATTGGTTTGCTGCAATGCGCACCAGAACATGGAGTACCACGCCAGCCATTACCCGCCATTCCAGGGACGGTACCAAACCTCACCCATTTGCCTGACGGCTGCGCTTTTCGCGATCGTTGCTATGCGGCAGGTGCACAGTGTGACAACAACCAGCGCTGCGCCTGTTGGTATCCGCAGCAGGAGGTCATAAGTGTCTGACACGTTATTAACGTTACGCGACGTCCATATCAATTTCCCGGCCCGTAAAAACTGGCTTGGTAAAACTACGGAACATGTTCATGCCATTAATGGTATTGATTTACAGATCCGCCGTGGTGAAACCTTAGGGATCGTCGGCGAGTCAGGCTGCGGCAAAAGCACCCTCGCACAGCTTTTAATGGGTATGCTGCAACCGAGCCACGGGCAGTACATCCGTTCTGGCTCACAACGCATTATGCAGATGGTGTTTCAGGACCCGCTCTCTTCGCTCAATCCGCGCTTACCGGTGTGGCGCATCATCACAGAACCGCTCTGGATAGCTAAGCGTAGTAGTGAACAACAGCGGCGAGCGTTGGCAGAGGAGCTGGCTGTGCAGGTGGGTATTCGTCCGGAGTATCTCGACCGCCTGCCTCATGCGTTCTCCGGCGGGCAGCGGCAACGCATCGCCATTGCCAGAGCACTCTCTTCGCAGCCTGACGTGATTGTGCTTGATGAGCCAACCTCGGCGCTGGATATCTCCGTGCAGGCGCAGATCCTCAATTTACTGGTAACGCTACAGGTAAATCGCAGGCTGACCTATGTGCTGATCTCACACAATGTCTCGGTGATTCGTCATATGAGCGATCGGGTAGCGGTGATGTATCTCGGGCAGATTGTAGAACTGGGCGACGCGCAACAGGTACTGACGGCTCCGGCACATCCGTACACCCGATTATTGCTGGACTCCCTCCCCGCCATTGATAAACCGCTGGAGGAAGAATGGGCATTACGTAAAACGGAACTGCCGGGAAACCGCACGTTGCCGCAAGGCTGTTTTTTCCGCGAACGTTGCCCCCTTGCAACCAGCGGATGCGAAGTCCGGCAATCATTAGCAATAAGGGAGGACGGACGTGAGCTCCGGTGCTGGCGGGCGCTGTAGAGATGCTAACAACGCATCAGGCATTCACGCGCCTGACGCGTCATCCTGCAACGCTTTACGATTTCAACTGGTAATCCAGCGTAATTTCCGCTTTCAGTACCTGAGAGACCGGGCATCCTGCTTTTGCTTTCTGGATGATGCCGTCAAAGGTAGAGGCATCAATACCCGGCACCGCAACTTCACTCTTCAGTGCGATTTTCGTAATCGCAAAACCGGCATCCACTTTATCCAGCGACACATCGGCGATGGTATCAATCGATGTTGGCGTGAATCCCGCTTCCCCCAGCATTAATGAAAGCGCCATTGAGAAACATGCGGCATGCGCTGCGCCAATCAGTTCTTCAGGGTTGGTTCCTTTTTCGCCTTCAAAACGCGTGTTAAATCCATACGGCTGTTGGTTCAGCACGCCACTCTCGGTGGATACTGTTCCCTTCCCGCGTTTGATATCGCCTTCCCAGTGTGCCTGACCTTTCTTATGGATTGTCATTGTTGCTCTCCTGTGGGCTTAAAAAGGAAATTATAGACTACGTGAGAAACAGCACGAGGATAAGCAGGATATTCCGAATAAAATCCGGCAGAAAATATTACTTCTGCACTTAAATTAAATTCCCACAATAGATAACCGGGAATATATATCTCAAGAGATATTGCATCAATATCAATCAACTCACCACAATAATAATACCTATCAATATCATAGGGTTAAAATATAAAAATCATCAACCAGGACTAATCTCAACAACGAAGCGGCAAATATTTGCCATGCTGAATGTGCTTTATAAATCTGCGATCCGTAGCAGACACCATAAATACACAGACACGGAGAATCACTATGTTTACTTATTATCAGGCAGAAAATTCAACAGCAGAACCCGGGTGATGCTGCCAACTTACTGATTTAGTGTATGATGGTGTTTTTGAGGTGCTCCAGTGGCTTCTGTTTCTATCA
>NZ_JAYQWM010000111.1:0-9485 GCF_036662595.1 Escherichia sp. Lx600-2
ATCGGCTCAAACATGAAGAAATGAAATGACTGAGTCAGCCGAGAAGAATTTCCCCGCTTATTCGCACCTTCCTTAGCCGATAAATATCATATGTTACGCCTTAAGTAAAACCTTAATCAAATAATTCCTCTGAAATGATAATAAGTCTGGTGAATGTATCGAAGATAATACATACAAAATAAAAATTATACTTTTTATTTTCTATACGTTATTCTGCGCGGGTTATATGCCTTTATTGTCACAGATTTTATTTTCTGTTGGGCCATTGCATTGCCACTGATTTTCCAACATATAAAAAGACAAGCCCGAACAGTCGTCCGGGCTTTTTTTAGAATTGGATAATCCTTATCCAGAGCATTTAATCGGTGTTGCTTTTTTCCGCTTTTCCGGCCATTTGTGCCAGGAAGTCATAGCGTTTTTGCAAATCAGCTGCAGCATCTTTCCATAACTGTTCTGCCACTTCTGGCTGCTGCGAATTCAGACGACGGAAACGTTGCTCGTGAAGTAACGTTTCTTCCAGTGCTTCTGACGGCGGGCGTGAATCCAGCGCCAGCGGCAGTTTGCCTTCATCGGCACGACGCGGATCGAAGCGATATAGCGGCCAGAAGCCGGTAGCTGTGAGTTGGCGCATCTGGTCATGGCTGAGTGCCAGATCGTAACCATGCTCTTCACACGGGCTATAAGCAATGATCAGCGATGGTCCCGGATACGCTTCCGCTTCCTGAATCGCTTTCACCGTCTGGTTCAGTTGCGCGCCGAGAGAAATCTGCGCCACATAAACATGACCGTACATCATCATACTGACGCCAAGATCTTTACGCGCTTTACGTTTGCCGTGCTCGCCAAATTTAGTTACTGCACCCAGCGGTGTCGCTTTCGACGCCTGACCACCGGTGTTGGAATAGCATTGCGTATCCAGCACCAGAATGTTGACGTTTTCCGTCAAACTCAATACATGATCCAGACCGCCAAAGCCGATATCGTAAGCCCAGCCGTCGCCACCAATCAGCCAGATTGATTTTTCTACCAGTGCATCTGCGTCACGCAGCAGTTCATGTGCTTCGGCAACATCGTTGAGTTGCTGGCGTAAAGCTGCGACCTGTTCTCGACGAACCTCTGGCGTAGCGTCTGATTTCAACGCCGTCAGTAATTCCGCCGGGATTTTATCGGCAAATTGATCCAGCAGACGCAGCACGCGGACACGGTGTTGATCGACCGTCAGGCGGAAACCAAGGCCAAATTCGGCATTATCTTCAAATAGAGAGTTCGCCCATGCCGGCCCACGACCGTTGGCATCGGTGGTATACGGTGTAGAGGGCAGGTTACCGCCATAAATTGAAGAACAGCCGGTGGCGTTAGCGATCAACATCCGGTCGCCATAGAGCTGAGTCAGCAATTTAATATACGGCGTCTCGCCACAACCGGAGCAAGCACCGGAATATTCAAACAGCGGTGTAATCAGCTGCGATGTACGAATATCAATACGTTCCAGTTTGCTACGGTCTATTTCTGGCAGGTTGAGGAAGAAATCGTAATTGATTTTCTCTTCTTCGACATGTTCCAGGCGAGACATCATATTGATGGCTTTAATCTCTGGATTCTGACGGTCTTTCGCCGGGCAAACTTCGACGCACAGGTTACAACCGGTGCAATCTTCCGGTGCCACCTGCAAGACATATTTCTGCCCGCGCATATCACGCGATTTCACATCCAGCGAATGCAGGCTGGCAGGGGCGTTTTCCATCGCTTCAGGCGGCACCACTTTTGCGCGAATAGCTGAGTGTGGGCAAGCGGCAACGCAGTGGTTACATTGGGTACAGAGTTCCTCTTTCCAGATGGGGATCTCTTCGGCGATATTGCGTTTTTCCCAGCGTGTAGTGCCCATCGGCCAGGTGCCGTCTGGCGGCAGCGCCGAAACGGGGAGGGCATCACCAAGCCCGGCGAGCATCGCAGCGGTTACGGTTTTCACGAAATCAGGGGCGGCATCGGAAACCACTGGCGGTCGATTGGCGCTGTGCGGATTTACCGGTTGCAACGGAACTTCTTCTACGGATTCACGCGCCAGCGCCAGAGCCTGCCAGTTGCGCTCCACCAGATCCTGGCCTTTGCTACTGTAACTTTTGGCAATCGCACCCTGCAATTCTGCGAGGGCGCTATCGCCAGGCAGAATTTGCGTCAGATGGAAAAAAGCCATCTGCATGACGGTATTAATACGGGCCGCCAGGCCACATTCGCGGGCGATTTTCGCTGCGTTAATCACATAGAAGCACGCTTTTTTCTGGTTTAACACGGCCTGAACTTCTTGCGGCAAACGCGACCACACTTCATCTGCGCTGTACGGCGTGTTGAGCAGGAAAATGCCGCCAGGTTTTAAACGCTCAGCCATCTGATATTTATCGATAAACTGCAACTGGTGGCAGCCAACAAAATCAGCCTGGGAAATGAGATAAGCGGAACGAATCGGCTGTTCGCTCACTCGAAGGTGAGAAACCGTCAGACCGCCCGCCTTTTTGGAGTCGTAAACAAAATAGCCCTGTGCGTACCACGGCGTGGAATTACCGATAATCTTGATATTGTTTTTGGTCGCGGAAACGCTGCCATCACTACCAAGGCCATAAAACAAGGCTTCCAGTTTCGCCGAGTTTGGCAGGGTGTTTTCCGGCAACGGCAGTGACAGATTGGTCACATCATCGTAAATACCAACCGTAAAGCGCGCTTTCGGTTTAGCCGCGTTGAGCTCGGCAAATACCGCCAGTACACAGTCCGGGCCAAATTCTTTGGATGAAAGACCATAGCGCCCACCAATGACACGGGGCAGAGTTTCGCGCTCGCCATTATTAAAGGCTTCTGCCAGTGCGGTCATTACATCCAGATAGAGCGGTTCTGCCTGGGCACCGGGTTCTTTGGTTCTGTCCAGTACCGCTACGCTGCGTACGGATCCCGGCAGAGCTTGCAGCAAGTGTTTGGCGGAGAAGGGACGGTACAGGCGAACTTTCAGCACGCCAACTTTTTCGCCACGGGTTAGCAATTCATCAACCACTTCTTCACAGGTGCCAATGGCAGAGCCCATCAGGATAATCACCCGTTCCGCTTGCGGATGCCCGTAATATTCAAACGGCTGATACTGACGACCTGTCGCGGCAGAGAAATCATTCATCGCCTGTTCAACATGGTCATAGACCGCGTTGTACCATGGGTTGGTGGCTTCGCGAGACTGGAAATAAGTGTCAGGATTGGCGGACGTACCGCGGATCACCGGATGTTCCGGGTTGAGCGCCCGGGCGCGATGAGCATCAATTTCGGCCTGCGGCATGAGATCAAGAATAGTGTCATCGGCCAGCGGGACAATTTTATTGATTTCGTGGGACGTACGGAAACCATCAAAGAAATGAATAAATGGCACGCGGCTTTTCAGCGTCGCGATGTGCGAAATGAGAGCAAAGTCTTGCGCTTCCTGGACGTTTGCCGCACACAACATCGCGCAACCCGTCTGGCGCACCGCCATGACGTCGGAATGATCGCCAAAAATAGAGAGTGCATGTGTGGCAACGGTACGTGCCGCTACATGCAGGACAAACGGTGTGAGTTCGCCTGCCAGTTTGTACAGCGTCGGGATCATCAGCAGCAAACCCTGCGATGACGTAAACGATGTTGAAAGGGCACCCGTCTGCAAAGCGCCATGCACGGTAGCGATAGCACCCGCTTCCGACTGCATTTCAACCACGCGTGGTGTGTCTCCCCAAACGTTCTTCAAGCCGTTTCCGGCCCAGGCATCAGCCTGTTCTGCCATCGTGGAACTGGGGGTAATAGGGTAGATGGCGATAACTTCACTGGTGCGAAACGCCACCGAAGCAACCGCGCCATTACCGTCAATAGTAATCATATGACACCCTTACATTGCGCAAATGAGGGGCGCACGAAATTGCTGCGCGCCCAGTAGTAATCTTTCAATTTTAGCAAATGGCTTTCTTCTGCATTTTCGCTTTTGTGTCCCCCACATCAGAGTAATGAATGTTTTGATCAAACAGAGGGCAAAAAAATAGCCATAAAAAAGTAAAAATGCGGGGCAACGCGCAGGACAGCTCTCGACGCCGCCCTCTGTGCTGCCTATTATTTATGGCGGTGTCGTTTGGCTTGAAGATCAGAGGAAGAAGAGATGCGAGCAGCGTTTTGGGTAGGGTGTGCCGCTTTATTGTTGTCGGCGTGTAGTAGTGAGCCTGTTCAGCAGGCGACTGCGGCGCACGTAGCGCCAGGTTTAAAAGCGTCGATGTCCAGTAGTGGAGAAGCAAATTGTGCAATGATCGGCGGTTCGCTTTCTGTTGCCCGTCAACTGGATGGTACGGCGATTGGGATGTGTGCATTACCCAACGGCAAACGCTGTAGCGAACAGTCACTTGCCGCCGGGAGCTGTGGCAGCTATTAATTCATTAAATCCGCCAGCTTATAAGTTAATGTCTGTTTCGCGGTCGCCAGCGTTAACTGGTTCGCGGTCAGATCCACTTGTGCACCTTCTTTCAGCATTTCGCTAATGGTGTTATCGAGTTCATTAAGCTGCGGGTTAGCGCACATCATACGGGTCATTGCCAGCCCTTTGGCTGTCAGTTCACCATTAGACAGTTTGCCTTCACCGCTAAAGCGGTTACACATGCTGCCGGAAATCATCATTTTTTCACCAAAGCTGATTTCTGGCGGATTTTTATCGCTGGTCACGGGCTTACCGTTTACGCTTTCCAGCACAAAGCGATGATGCTGTAGCTGTTCTGGCGTAACAGCAATTTTGTCATTACTTACACATCCCGCCATCAGCAGGCTTAGCGCAACAAACGCGGCTACTTTCTTCATTGTGGTTCTCAATTACAGTTTCTGACTCAGGACTATTTTAAGAATAGAGAATGAAAGGTCATTGGGGATTATCTGAATCAGCTCCCCTGGATTGCAGGGGAGCGGCAAGATTAAACCAGTTCGTTCGGGCAGGTTTCACCTTTTTCCAGATTGCTTAAGTTTTGCAGCGTAGTCTGAGAAATACTGGTCAGAGCTTCTGCTGTCAGGAATGCCTGGTGCCCGGTAAACAGCACGTTGTGGCAGGCGGACAGGCGACGGAATACGTCATCCTGGATCACGTCGTTGGATTTATCTTCAAAGAACAGATCGCGTTCGTTCTCATACACGTCCATACCCAACGAACCAATTTTCTGATTTTTCAGCGCTTCAATTGCTGCCTGAGAATCAATCAATGCACCGCGACTGGTATTGACGATCATCACGCCATTTTTCATCTGATCGAAGGCGGCTTCGTTCAACAGATGGTAGTTTTCCGGTGTCAGCGGGCAGTGCAGAGAGATAACGTCTGATTCAGAGAACAGGGTTGGCAGATCGACATACTCCACACCGAGTTCCAGCGCCGCTGCACTTGGATACGGATCGAACGCCAGCAGACGCATACCAAAACCTTTCAGAATGCGCAGCATCGCCACACCGATTTTACCGGTACCGATAACGCCTGCCGTTTTGCCATACATAGTAAAGCCAGTCAGACCTTCTAGAGAGAAGTTGGCGTCACGGGTACGCTGATACGCGCGGTGAATACGGCGGTTCAGCGTCATCATCATACCGATGGCGTGTTCAGCAACGGCCTCTGGATCATAGGCTGGAACACGGACTACTTTCAGCCCCAGTTCTTTTGCCGCGTCAAGGTCGACGTTATTGAAACCGGCACAGCGCAGGGCGATATATTTAACGCCGTGCTTTTTCAGCTCTTCCAGCACCGGGCGGCTGCCGTCATCGTTTACGAAAATACATACTGCTTCGCAGCCATTGGCAGTTTTAGCGGTTTTTTCCGTCAGCAGAAAGTCAAAAAATTCCAGCTCAAAGCCAAAGGACTCGTTCACCTGTTGCAGGTACTTCTTGTCGTACTGTTTTGTGCTATAAACGGCGAGTTTCATAAGACTTTCTCCAGTGATGTTGAATCACATTTAAGCTACTAAAAATATTTTACAAAATTTCAAATTTAATTGAAAGCTATGGCGATATTGAAAAATTCATCAACAACTATGCTTAGTGTAGGCGCAACCTTCAACTGAACGGTTAAACATGCCACAATACCCGTATTGAATGCTTAATTTTTCGCTAAATCAGGATATTAACTACCCATGCTGGGTAAATATAAAGCCGTTCTCGCGCTGTTATTACTGATTATTCTTGTGCCGTTGACGCTGCTGATGACGCTCGGGCTGTGGGTTCCCACGCTGGCGGGCATCTGGCTACCGCTCGGGACACGTATTGCATTAGATGAAAGCCCACGCATTACGCGTAAAGGTTTAATCATTCCCGATCTCCGTTATCTGGTGGGAGATTGTCAGCTTGCGCATATCACCAACGCCAGCCTTTCACATCCCAGCCGCTGGTTATTGAACGTCGGCACGGTAGAACTTGATTCTGCTTGTCTGGCGAAATTGCCGCAGACGGAGCAATCGCCAGCTGCTCCAAAAACCCTCGCGCAATGGCAGTCCATGCTGCCTAACACCTGGATCAATATTGATAAACTGATTTTTTCTCCCTGGCAGGAATGGCAGGGAAAACTCTCTCTCGCATTAACCTCCGATATCCAGCAACTGCGTTATCAGGGCGAAAAAGTTAAATTTCAAGGCCAGCTGAAAGGGCAACAACTTACAGTCAGCGAACTGGATGTCGTCGCGTTTGAAAATCAGCCGCCGGTTAAACTGGTGGGGGAATTTACTATGCCGCTAGTGCCGGATGGACTTCCTGTAAGTGGTCATGCTACTGCGACGTTAAACTTGCCGCAGGAACCGTCACTGGTAGATGCCGAGCTGGACTGGCAGGAAAATAGCGGGCAATTGATTGTGCTGGCACGGGATAACGGCGATCCGTTGCTCGATTTGCCGTGGCAAATTACGCGTCAACAATTGACCGTAAGCGATGGTCGCTGGAGCTGGCCGTATGCAGATTTTCCTTTGAGTGGCCGACTGGGTGTCAAAGTCGACAACTGGCAGGCAGGGCTTGAGAACGCTCTGGTCAGCGGACGACTGAGTGTGCTGACCCAGGGGCAAGCGGGTAAGGGCAACGCGGTGCTTAATTTTGGCCCAGGAAAATTAAGCATGGATAACAGCCAGCTGCCTCTGCAGCTGACCGGTGAAGCGAAACAGGCGGACCTCATTTTATATGCCCGTTTACCTGCGCAGGTAAGTGGAAGTCTGTCTGACCCAACGCTGACCTTTGAGCCAGGCGCGTTACTTCGTTCAAAGGGAAGAGTCATCGATTCGCTGGACATCGATGAAATCCGCTGGCCTTTAGCGGGTGTAAAAGTCACCCAACGTGGTGTTGACGGACGTTTGCAGGCCATTTTGCAGGCGCATGAAAATGAACTGGGCGATTTCGTGCTGCATATGGATGGGCTGGCGAATGATTTTCTCCCTGACGCTGGCCGCTGGCAGTGGCGCTACTGGGGAAAAGGGAGTTTTACACCGATGAATGCCACCTGGGATGTCGCAGGAAAAGGTGAGTGGCATGACAGCACGATTACGCTGACCGATCTCTCCACCGGTTTCGACCAGTTACAATACGGTACGATGACGGTAGAAAAGCCGCGATTAATTCTCGACAAGCCCGTCGTCTGGGTACGTGACGCACAGCATCCCTCCTTCAGCGGCACGCTGTCACTGGACGCCGGGCAAACGCTGTTCACTGGCGGCAGTGTGTTACCGCCATCAACCTTAAAATTTAGCGTCGATGGGCGCGATCCGACGTATTTCCTCTTTAAAGGCGATTTACATGCTGGTGAGATTGGCCCGGTTCGGGTAAATGGTCGCTGGGACGGTATTCGTCTGCGCGGTAATGCCTGGTGGCCTAAACAATCACTGACTGTATTCCAGCCGCTGGTGCCACCCGACTGGAAGATGAACTTACGCGATGGTGAACTGTATGCTCAGGTTGCATTTTCTGCTGCGCCTGAACAAGGATTCCGCGCGGGAGGGCACGGCGTGTTGAAAGGCGGTAGTGCCTGGATGCCAGATAATCAGGTTAACGGTGTCGATTTTGTCCTGCCTTTCCGTTTTGCCGATGGAGCCTGGCATCTGGGGACTCGCGGCCCCGTTACGTTGCGAATTGCCGAAGTGATTAATCTGGTGACAGCGAAAAATATTACGGCTGATTTGCAAGGGCGTTATCCGTGGACTGAAGAAGAACCATTGCTGTTGACTGATGTTAGCGTCGATGTGTTAGGCGGTAACGTGCTGATGAAACAATTACGTATGCCGCAACATGACCCGGCGCTGTTGCGGCTGAATAATCTCTCATCCAGCGAACTGGTTAGCGCCGTCAATCCGAAACAATTTGCCATGTCCGGGGCATTTAGTGGTGCATTGCCGTTATGGCTGAACAATGAAAAATGGATTGTCAAAGAGGGCTGGTTGGCAAACGCGGGGCCGATGACGCTGCGTCTGGATAAAGACACTGCAGATGCGGTGGCCAAAGACAATATGACCGCTGGAACTGCCATCAACTGGTTGCGTTATATGGAAATCAGTCGCTCATCAACAAGGATTAATTTAGATAATCTCGGTGTGTTAACCATGCAGGCCAACATTTCGGGCACCAGTCGCGTCGATGGTAAAAGCGGTACGGTAAACCTTAATTATCACCATGAAGAGAATATTTTTACGTTATGGCGCAGTTTACGCTTTGGCGATAATCTCCAGGTATGGCTGGAGCAGAATGCCCAGCTACCGGAAACTGGCTGCCCATCAGGAAAAGAGTGTGAGGAAAAACAATGAAAATAGTGATAGCCGCGTTTGCGTCCTCTTTTATGTTGGTTGGTTGCACGCCTCGCATTGAAGTGGCTGCGCCGAAAGAGCCAATCACCATTAATATGAACGTTAAAATTGAGCATGAAATCATCATTAAAGCGGATAAGGACGTTGAAGACCTGCTCAAAACCCGTAGCGATCTATTTTGAGGTGATGATGAAAAGAACATTACTCATAGCTGTATGGGCCATTGGCCTGATGAGCGACAGTGCAATGGCTTTAACCCTGAACGAAGCCAGAAGTCAGGGGCGGGTAGGTGAAACGCTTAACGGTTACCTGGTGGCGCTACAAACGGATGCCGAAACACAGGCATTAGTAAAAGATATTAATGAAGCTCGTAACCATAGTTATCAACAACTGGCAAAGCAAAATAATGTATCCACTAAAGAGATAGCCAAACTGGCTGGACAAAAGCTTGTTGCTCGCGCGAAGTCGGGGCAATATGTTCAGGGAATTAATGGTAAATGGTTGCGCAAATAAATTATAGTTGGCTACAAAATGTATCTATTAATGATCTTTTACAGTATTTAAACTGACGTTAGCATGCTTAATTACCGTGGGTATTTCTACAAAAACCTTATATATCCTTCCCTTAAATAACAAATCATTACCAATATATATGTAATCACAAAATATATATGCAGCGTCAATGAATTATTAGTG
>NZ_JAYQWM010000112.1:0-9457 GCF_036662595.1 Escherichia sp. Lx600-2
GGTAAGCAGAGTTTTTGAAATGTAAGGCCTTTGAATAAGACAAAAGGCTGCCTCATCGCTAACTTTGCAACAGTGCCTATTATATGATTTCATAAGATTTGAAACATAAATAATTAAGCACTATAAGTACTAAAATGTTAAAATAATTTTTATATTTGAGAAATTCAAAATGCGAAATAAAATAGTAAAAACATTCGCCTATCTTGCCATATGGGTATGAAATAGAGTAGAATGTTTCGTATATATATAAGTTAGCGGGCATTGTGAAAGATACCAGCATAACAGTTAAACATTGATAAATGAAAAAAAAACTACTTTGGATATTAATTTTAGGACTGATAATAATCAGTTGCAAACAAAGGAAAACAGAAATGAAAGAGAAAATAATTAAAACAAACGGCATTGAACTCTGTACGGAAAGTTTTGGAAATAAGAAAAATCCAGCAATCCTTTTGGTAGCAGGTGCAACCGTATCAATGCTGTATTGGGACACTGAATTTTGCCAACAATTATCTGAAAAAGGATTTTTTGTTATTCGTTACGACAACAGAGATGTAGGAAAATCCACTAATTATGAGCCGGGTTCAGCACCATACGACATTGTTGACTTAACAAATGATGCCATTGCAATTTTGGACGGCTATGAAATAGACAAAGCACATTTTGTGGGTATGTCATTAGGTGGGCTAATTACACAAATAGCAGCTATAAAGTTTGCCGATAGAGTTAGCTCATTAACACTTATGTCTACAGGCCCTTGGGGAGACTCGGACCCAACTATTCCTGAGATGGACACACGTATTTTAGATTTCCATGGTAAAGCAGGCACAGTCGATTGGTCAAATGAAGACAGTGTGGTAAACTATTTAATTCAGGGTGCAGAATTAATGTGCGGCAAGAAACAATTTGATAAACAAAGAAGTGAAAAGCTGATAAGAGCTGAGTTCAATAGAGCAAACAATTATATAAGTATGTTCAATCACGCTACATTGCAAGGTAGTGAAGAATATTGGAATAGACTAAATGAAGTAAATCAACCAACCTTGATAATTCACGGAACAGATGACAAAATTTGGCACTATAAAAACGCTGGTGTATTAATTGAGAAAATACAAAATACGAAATTAATTACTCTTGAAGGAACAGGACACGAATTGCACTTTGAAGATTGGACAACAATAATTGACGGAATTGAAAAACATATAAATGAGCAATAAAGAAAAACAAATGAATTTACTTAGTGATAAGAACGTTGCAATAATTGGTGGTGGACCCGTTGGACTGACTATGGCAAAATTATTACAGCAAAACGGCATAGACGTTTCAGTTTACGAAAGAGACAACGACCGAGAGGCAAGAATTTTTGGTGGAACCCTTGACCTACACAAAGGTTCAGGTCAGGAAGCAATGAAAAAAGCGGGATTGTTACAAACTTATTATGACTTAGCCTTACCAATGGGTGTAAATATTGCTGATGAAAAAGGCAATATTTTATCCACAAAAAATGTAAAGCCCGAAAATCGATTTGACAATCCTGAAATAAACAGAAATGACTTAAGGGCTATCTTGTTGAATAGTTTAGAAAACGACACGGTTATTTGGGATAGAAAACTTGTTATGCTTGAACCTGGTAAGAAGAAGTGGACACTAACTTTTGAGAATAAACCGAGTGAAACAGCAGATCTGGTTATTATTGCCAATGGTGGAATGTCTAAAGTAAGAAAATTTGTTACCGACACGGAAGTTGAAGAAACAGGTACTTTCAATATACAAGCCGATATTCATCATCCAGAGGTGAACTGTCCTGGATTTTTTCAGCTATGCAATGGAAACCGGCTAATGGCTGCTCATCAAGGTAATTTATTATTTGCGAATCCTAATAATAATGGTGCATTGCATTTTGGAATAAGTTTTAAAACACCTGATGAATGGAAAAACCAAACGCAGGTAGATTTTCAAAACAGAAATAGTGTCGTTGATTTTCTTCTGAAAGAATTTTCCGATTGGGACGAACGCTACAAAGAACTGATTCGTGTGACATCATCTTTTGTAGGGTTAGCGACACGAATATTTCCCTTAGGTAAGTCTTGGAAAAGTAAGCGTCCATTACCCATAACGATGATTGGAGATGCTGCTCATTTGATGCCTCCTTTTGCAGGACAAGGCGTAAACAGCGGGTTGATGGATGCCTTGATATTGTCGGATAATCTGACCAATGGGAAATTTAACAGCATTGAAGAGGCTATTGAAAATTATGAACAGCAAATGTTTATCTATGGCAAAGAAGCACAAGAAGAATCAACTCAAAACGAAATTGAAATGTTTAAACCCGACTTTACGTTTCAGCAATTGTTAAATGTATAAAATGGAATAAAACGGCACATAATCGAGTAGACGGCTCCGCCAGTAACTGACGGAGTGCGCCTCTCACACCACCGAGCGTACGGGTCACGTACTCGGCGGTTCGCAAAGAGATGGGTTAAGTTGTAAATGTAATTCAGTTAAGGAAACATATCCTCTTTTCTTCAGGCGTTGTAAAGTAATGGTAGTGCCTAGAATAGGACTTTGTGCCAACTATTGAGTGGGAGTGACGGGCACTGGCTGGCAATGTCTAGCAACGGCAGGCATTTCGGCTGAGGGTAAAAGAACTTTCCGCTAAGCGATAGACTGTATGTAAACACAGTATTGCAAGGACGCGGAACATGCCTCATGTGGCGGCCAGGACGGCCAGCCGGGATCGGGATACTGGTCGTTACCAGAGCCACCGACCCGAGCAAACCCTTCTCTATCAGATCGTTGACGAGTATTACCCGGCATTCGCTGCGCTTATGGCAGAGCAGGGAAAGGAATTGCCGGGCTATGTGCAACGGGAATTTGAAGAATTTCTCCAATGCGGGCGGCTGGAGCATGGCTTTCTACGGGTTCGCTGCGAGTCTTGCCACGCCGAGCACCTGGTCGCTTTCAGCTGTAAGCGTCGCGGTTTCTGCCCGAGCTGTGGGGCGCGGCGGATGGCCGAAAGTGCCGCCTTGCTGGTTGATGAAGTACTGCCTGAACAACCCATGCGTCAGTGGGTGTTGAGCTTCCCGTTTCAGCTGCGTTTCCTGTTTGCCAGCCGGCCCGAGATCATGGGGTGGGTGCTGGGCATCGTTTACCGCGTCATTGCCACGCACCTGGTCAAGAAAGCGGGCCATACCCACCAAGTGGCCAAGACGGGCGCGGTCACCCTGATCCAGCGTTTTGGATCGGCGCTCAATCTGAATGTTCACTTCCACATGCTGTTTCTCGACGGTGTGTATGTCGAGCAATCCCACGGCTCAGCGCGTTTCCGCTGGGTCAAGGCGCCGACCAGCCCAGAGCTCACCCAGCTGACGCACACCATCGCCCACCGGGTGGGTCGCTATCTGGAACGGCAAGGCCTGCTGGAACGGGATGTCGAAAACAGCTATCTGGCCTCGGATGCGGTGGATGACGACCCGATGACACCCCTGCTGGGGCACTCGATCACTTACCGTATCGCTGTCGGTTCACAGGCGGGGCGAAAGGTGTTCACTTTGCAAACTCTGCCGACCAGTGGTGATCCGTTCGGTGACGGGATTGGCAAGGTAGCCGGGTCCAGCCTGCACGCCGGCGTGGCGGCCAGGGCCGATGAACGCAAGAAGCTCGAACGGCTGTGCCGGTACATCAGCCGCCCGGCGGTATCCGAGAAGCGGCTGTCGTTAACACGAGGCGGCAACGTGCGCTACCAGCTCAAGACGCCGTACCGGGACGGCACCACGCACGTCATTTTCGAACCATTGGATTTCATTGCAAGGCTGGCCGCCCTGGTACCGAAGCCCAGAGTCAACCTAACCCGCTTCCACGGGGTGTTCGCACCCAACAGTCGGCACCGGGCGTTGGTCACGCCGGCAAAACGGGGCAGGGGCAACAAGGTCAGGGTGGCTGATGAACCGGCAACACCAGCACAACGGCGAGCGTCGATGACATGGGCGCAACGGCTCAAGCGTGTTTTCAATATCGACATCGAGACCTGCAGCGGCTGCGGCGGCGCCATGAAAGTCATCGCCTGCATTGAAGACCCTATAGTGATCAAGCAGATCCTTGATCACCTGAAGCACAAAGCCGAAACCAGCGGGACCAGGGCGTTACCCGAAAGCCGGGCGCCACCGGCTGAGCTGCTCCTGGGTCTGTTTGACTGACGAGCCTGAAGGCCAACGATACCAATCAAAATGCTGCGTTCACAGCGCCGCGGCAGGGATCCGCCGTGCTGGTTGTCGGAAAAGGAGCCGCTAGTGGGAAAGAGGAGGGTAAATTTTCAGCGTTGCTGGCTCCCCGTCAGCCGGATTGGGTTGCATCGCAGGGGTGTCGAAAGAGTCAACTGCGGTCCAAAGCTGTTGGACTTGGGTGAAAAGGGCGTTTATTCTTCCTATACGTGCCGCGTTCCAGGCGGCGACTATGAGGGCTATGTCGATGCCCATGTGCGCCGGCTGGAGGCGCTACGCCGGGCCGGTATCGTCGAGCGGATCGACGCCGACCAATGGCGCATCCCCGATGATCTGGTCAGCCGTGCCGCCGCCCATGACGCCGGCCGAGACAGTCAGGCCAGCGTTCGCGTCCTTTCCCCGGTCGATCTGAACAAACAGATCGGATCGGACGGCGCGACCTGGCTGGACCGGCGGCTGATCCACGGCGAGACGGCCGACCTTGCGCCAACCGGCTTCGGGCAACAAGTCCGCGAAGCCATGGACCAGCGCCGCGAGCACCATATCGAACAGGGCGACGCCACCCGCAGCCGGGACAGCCGCGTCTTCTACCGGCGCAACCTTCTCGCCATCCTGCGGGAGCGCGAGGTAGTCGGCGTCGGATCGGATATGGCTTTGAGTAAGGGCCTGCCGTTCCGCGCCGCCACGGACGGCGAGAGCGTCAGCGGCAAGTTTACCGGAACCGTGCATCTATCGAGCGGCAAGTTCGCCGTGGTCGAGAAATCCCATGAGTTCACCCTTGTCCCGTGGCGGCCGATCATCGACCGCCAACTCGGCCGCGAGGTTATGGGCATCGTGCAGGGCGGGTCGGTGTCGTGGCAGTTAGGGCGGCAGAGGGGGCTGGAACGCTGAGTGCGCCCATGCCGCATTGCGAAGCAAAAGATAATCGGATAAAATGTAGCAATTCATATTCGTAAGCGTGGAGTAATCAGATGGGAAATTCCAAGTCAGCAGACAAGTAAGCCGCAACAACCAGTATTGTTGTTGCGGCGCTCTGTAAGGCTAGTCTCATCTGATTGCTGACGAGCAGACGTCGCCCGGTATTCCTTAATCGAGGGTTGATTCGTCATGACCACCACACGCCCCGCGTGGGCCTATACGCTGCCGGCAGCACTGCTGCTGATGGCTCCTTTCGACATCCTCGCTTCACTGGCGATGGATATTTATCTCCCTGTCGTTCCAGCGATGCCCGGCATCCTGAACACGACGCCCGCTATGATCCAACTCACGTTGAGCCTCTATATGGTGATGCTCGGCGTGGGCCAGGTGATTTTTGGTCCGCTCTCAGACAGAATCGGGCGACGGCCAATTCTACTTGCGGGCGCAACGGCTTTCGTCATTGCGTCTCTGGGAGCAGCTTGGTCTTCAACTGCACCGGCCTTTGTCGCTTTCCGTCTACTTCAAGCAGTGGGCGCGTCGGCCATGCTGGTGGCGACGTTCGCGACGGTTCGCGACGTTTATGCCAACCGTCCTGAGGGTGTCGTCATCTACGGCCTTTTCAGTTCGGTGCTGGCGTTCGTGCCTGCGCTCGGCCCTATCGCCGGAGCATGGATCGGCGAGTTCTTGGGATGGCAGGCGATATTCATTACTTTGGCTATACTGGCGATGCTCGCACTCCTAAATGCGGGTTTCAGGTGGCACGAAACCCGCCCTCTGGATCAAGTCAAGACGCGCCGATCTGTCTTGCCGATCTTCGCGAGTCCGGCTTTTTGGGTTTACACTGTCGGCTTTAGCGCCGGTATGGGCACCTACTTCGTCTTCTTCTCGACGGCTCCCCGTGTGCTCATAGGCCAAGCGGAATATTCCGAGATCGGATTCAGCTTTGCCTTCGCCACTGTCGCGCTTGTAATGATCGTGACAACCCGTTTCGCGAAGTCCTTTGTCGCCAGATGGGGCATCGCAGGATGCGTGGCGCGTGGGATGGCGTTGCTTGTTTGCGGAGCGGTCCTGTTGGGGATCGGCGAACTTTACGGCTCGCCGTCATTCCTCACCTTCATCCTACCGATGTGGGTTGTCGCGGTCGGTATTGTCTTCACGGTGTCCGTTACCGCGAACGGCGCTTTGGCAGAGTTCGACGACATCGCGGGATCAGCGGTCGCGTTCTACTTCTGCGTTCAAAGCCTGATAGTCAGCATTGTCGGGACATTGGCGGTGGCACTTTTAAACGGTGACACAGCGTGGCCCGTGATCTGTTACGCCACGGCGATGGCGGTACTGGTTTCGTTGGGGCTGGTGCTCCTTCGGCTCCGTGGGGCTGCCACCGAGAAGTCGCCAGTCGTCTAACCGACGACTGGTAGCAGGCCCGCTCCGATGCGGCGCACTAACCATCGAAACCTCGTGAATGTCGGTATCCTGTCTGGCAGGATACCGCTCATTTCCCTTGTTCAGTTCATCGCCGTCGCCGAGCATCTGAATTTTCGGCATGCGGCCAAGGCACTTGGTATCAGCCAGTCGAGCGTCAGCGCGCGTGTGAAAGCGCTGGAGGATAACCTTGGTGTCCTGCTATTTGAGCGCCATGCGCGGGGCGTTCGGCTAACAGACGCAGGCAGGCACTTCATGGAGCGTGTCACGGCGGGTGTCGATCAACTCGATCACGCAGTGAAGACCGCGGAGTGACGGGCACTGGCTGGCAATGTCTAGCAACGGCAGGCATTTCGGCTGAGGGTAAAAGAACTTTCCGCTAAGCGATAGACTGTATGTAAACACAGTATTGCAAGGACGCGGAACATGCCTCATGTGGCGGCCAGGACGGCCAGCCGGGATCGGGATACTGGTCGTTACCAGAGCCACCGACCCGAGCAAACCCTTCTCTATCAGATCGTTGACGAGTATTACCCGGCATTCGCTGCGCTTATGGCAGAGCAGGGAAAGGAATTGCCGGGCTATGTGCAACGGGAATTTGAAGAATTTCTCCAAAGCCCGCGACGCAGCGCCGGCAGGCAGAGCAAGTAGAGGGCAGCGCCTGCAATCCATGCCCACCCGTTCCACGTTGTTATAGAAGCCGCATAGATCGCCGTGAAGAGGAGGGGTCCGACGATCGAGGTCAGGCTGGTGAGCGCCGCCAGTGAGCCTTGCAGCTGCCCCTGACGTTCCTCATCCACCTGCCTGGACAACATTGCTTGCAGCGCCGGCATTCCGATGCCACCCGAAGCAAGCAGGACCATGATCGGGAACGCCATCCATCCCCGTGTCGCGAAGGCAAGCAGGATGTAGCCTGTGCCGTCGGCAATCATTCCGAGCATGAGTGCCCGCCTTTCGCCGAGCCGGGCGGCTACAGGGCCGGTGATCATTGCCTGGGCGAGTGAATGCAGAATGCCAAATGCGGCAAGCGAAATGCCGATCGTGGTCGCGTCCCAGTGAAAGCGATCCTCGCCGAAAATGACCCAAAGCGCGGCCGGCACCTGTCCGACAAGTTGCATGATGAAGAAGACCGCCATCAGGGCGGCGACGACGGTCATGCCCCGGGCCCACCGGAACGAAGCGAGCGGGTTGAGAGCCTCCCGGCGTAACGGCCGGCGTTCGCCTTTGTGCGACTCCGGCAAAAGGAAACAGCCCGTCAGGAAATTGAGGCCGTTCAAGGCTGCCGCGGCGAAGAACGGAGCGTGGGGGGAGAAACCGCCCATCAGCCCACCGAGCACAGGTCCCGCGACCATCCCGAACCCGAAACAGGCGCTCATGAAGCCGAAGTGCCGCGCGCGCTCATCGCCATCAGTGATATCGGCAATATAAGCGCCGGCTACCGCCCCAGTCGCCCCGGTGATGCCGGCCACGATCCGCCCGATATAGAGAACCCAAAGGAAAGGCGCCGTCGCCATGATGGCGTAGTCGACAGCAGCGCCGGCCAGCGAGACGAGCAAGACCGGCCGCCGCCCGAAACGATCCGACAGCGCGCCCAGCACAGGTGCGCAGGCAAATTGCATCAACGCATACAGCGCCAGCAGAATGCCATAGTGGGCGGTGACGTCGTTCGAGTGAACCAGATCGCGCAGGAGGCCCGGCAGCACCGGCATAATCAGGCCGATGCCGACAGCGTCGAGCGCGACAGTGCTTAGAATTACGATCAGGGGTCTGTTGGGTTTCACGTCTGGCCTCCGGACCAGCCTCCGCTGGTCCGATTGAACGCGCGGATTCTTTATCACTGATAAGTTGGTGGACATATTATGTTTATCAGTGATAAAGTGTCAAGCATGACAAAGTTGCAGCCGAATACAGTGATCCGTGCCGCCCTGGACCTGTTGAACGAGGTCGGCGTAGACGGTCTGACGACACGCAAACTGGCGGAACGGTTGGGGGTTCAGCAGCCGGCGCTTTACTGGCACTTCAGGAACAAGCGGGCGCTGCTCGACGCACTGGCCGAAGCCATGCTGGCGGAGAATCATACGCATTCGGTGCCGAGAGCCGACGACGACTGGCGCTCATTTCTGATCGGGAATGCCCGCAGCTTCAGGCAGGCGCTGCTCGCCTACCGCGATGGCGCGCGCATCCATGCCGGCACGCGACCGGGCGCACCGCAGATGGAAACGGCCGACGCGCAGCTTCGCTTCCTCTGCGAGGCGGGTTTTTCGGCCGGGGACGCCGTCAATGCGCTGATGACAATCAGCTACTTCACTGTTGGGGCCGTGCTTGAGGAGCAGGCCGGCGAGCGCGGCGGCACCGTTGAACAGGCTCCGCTCTCGCCGCTGTTGCGGGCCGCGATAGACGCCTTCGACGAAGCCGGTCCGGACGCAGCGTTCGAGCAGGGACTCGCGGTGATTGTCGATGGATTGGCGAAAAGGAGGCTCGTTGTCAGGAACGTTGAAGGACCGAGAAAGGGTGACGATTGATCAGGACCGCTGCCGGAGCGCAACCCACTCACTACAGCAGAGCCATGTAGACAACATCCCCTCCCCCTTTCCACCGCGTCAGACGCCCGTAGCAGCCCGCTACGGGCTTTTTCATGCCCTGCCCTAGCGTCCAAGCCTCACGGCCGCGCTCGGCCTCTCTGGCGGCCTTCTGGCGCTCCTGCTGCGGCGTCCGCTCGTGGGCCGTGGCGCGGGTCCGCGCGCCGGCCTCGTGCGCCTGGCGCTCGCGGGCGAGGTCCAGGGCGGCCGTCTTCACGTTCTGCCTTGCGCAGATGAGATAGGGGAGCCCGCAGAATTCGGAAAAAATCGTACGCTAAGGTTTTCCGGGCATCCGTAAGGGCCGAAACTTCCCGTCTT
>NZ_JAYQWM010000113.1:0-9384 GCF_036662595.1 Escherichia sp. Lx600-2
AATTTAAGTATCTTTATCGTACTATATAATGATACTAAAAGTTGACTTTTAGAGGGGGAAAGCCTATACTTTATTTACGGTTAGCAATGGTGCTGACCGGCCCGGAACCAGCGGCGGCAACCGCTCCGGGCAACCTGCGAAGGAAAATGTATGAATACGACTCTTGTTGTTTTAGTCCTCGCCATAACAGGCGCGTTATATCTCCCCTGGCGTCTTGTGCGCGACGGTTACAAAGAACTGGTGCAGATGTGCCTGTTTTGCTCCTGTATCGTCACGCTGGCCGCTGTATATGCCGTGTTAGTCAATCTCGATACTCCACACCCGTTTATGCCAATGTTTATCGCGGTAACGGCGTTCGGTGCTGCTTTCGTGGCTGACTGCGCTTTATCTCTCTGGCTCTATCAGCGTAAAGCTAACGCTAAGACGGCTAACCACTAACCACTACGGTTTCTAACCATGATACGGGGGTAAATATGGGAAATATCATCCTGATGGCCGAGAAAGCAAAAGGCGCGATTGATGAAGAGGCTGAAGTGTATGAATTTGAGGGAATGGATGATCTGATCCAGTTTCGTAAGAAATTCCCTGAACAGATGAAGTATGAATATCATTACATCCTTTCCGGCGACACGAAAAATTTTCGGCATATCGCGCTTGTTGAAGCCAACCATTTTAAGCAGTTCAAAAAGCTGGTTAATCTGTACCAGGATCGCTAACAACGCGGAACAGCGCGGCATTGCCGCGCTGCTGTATAACGTATTATTTAAGTATCATTTAATGATACTTAAAGTTGACTTTTTGAGGGGGAGAATTTATACTGTATTTATCGGTTAGCAATGGTGCTGACCGTAAGCGAAGGAGCAAGGTTATGAAAAAATTTATCTGCAACCGCAACGGCAAGGCGGTTTTTCAGGAAGGTGATCGGGAGCTGGTAGCTGCTTACCAGATGAAATCCTCTCCGGTTCCGGTGACACCCCGCAAGCTGAAAGCTGAAATGGAGGCTATCGCCAGAACAGCCCGATAATCAATCACCCGCGCCGTTGGCGCGGGTATCCCTCATAGCGGCGGCAACCGCTTTTTGCGAGCGTAACGCGAGGACGTAAAAACTAAAAAAAACCGCCTCATACGGCGGTTTTTTTCTGGTTAGGTTGGCTGGTATTCTGCCTTTCCGCAGTGTTCGCCACCACAGTACAGGATCAGGCCCGGCTTTCCCCACACGTTCGTATGGCATTTCGGGCAGGTGTATTTTTTCCGGTTTGATTTATTCACCGGCGTATCTGGCGGCGGGTTTACCAGCGAAAGGGCTTGTGTGATCTCATCATCCAGCTCGCCATCGTCGCCGTATCCTTCATCCCCATAATCTTCGTCATCGACATACCCTTTACCGTCTGCGCCGGTTGGCGTTGGTGGCGTTGGTTTGTGTGGCGGGAACCGATCCAGCCAACTCAGTTTAAACTCCGTGGTAAGCAGCTCCTTGCAGGCGGTATCAAACGCGCCGCCGTCCTCGATGTAATGACTCATGGACTCACCGACGCGCTTACCTCCTGGCTGGCCGGTGTCGGATGGTATCAGGCCGATGCGCTCCATCATCGCCGCCCATTCTTTATTGTGGTATCCACGGCGGCCCGGTTTGCCGGTGTGTTGCTGCAACTGGTGAACCATTTCATGCACAAGCGTGGAAAGCGTGTCGCGTATCGTGCGGATCGAGAAATAGACCGGATTCATGGCGATTTCATCAACGATTTGTCCGGTTGAGCGACCAACAAAGCGACCATTCGAGAAATAGCCATACGTTCGTTTTTCGCGCTGAAGGGTGATAAGGCAAGGCGGCAGCGCACTTTCAAATAGGCGTTGATTGAAAAATTCGTAGGCGCGTTGAAGCTCGTCGTAAGTTTCCTGGGTAGGGATGATCATAGCGGCCTCACAATGGATTTCTGGATTGCACAAACCATTTTATTGGTTATGGATTGTGCAATCCACTTTTATTTTTGGGCGTTCCCTGCGGGCGGGCTTTCGTGCTGCGCATCGAGCCAGGCAAGCTGTCTCGCCCCTTCGGGCTTCAATCCCTAACGCAATCGAGGCCAAAAAAAACGGCCCGGATAGGGCCGCTTCAGGTCAGGCTTTTTGTCAGTGAAGCAGGAACGTTATAGCCGCCGCGCCGAGCGCTCCACCAACGAAGGAACAGACAACCGTGATAATCAGAATCTGCCTGATAAGCGCTTGCGAAAACCCTGTTTGCGCCCCGGCCAGACGTTCAAAAAATTGGTCGCTAACCTTCTGCTCCTTCTTCAGAGTGTTGACCAGCTCGCGCTGGCTTGCGATCACTTCTGTTTTCGCCACCTCAGATGATTTCTTTATTTCATCGGAGGCTTTATCCAGCCGTTCTACTGTTTCGGTAACGCTTGTGGTTACGCTTTCCAGTTTTGAGGTGATTTCTTTCGCATCGCCTAAAAACCAGTCCATCAGGATATCTAATTTATCAGGTTGCTTTTCCATATTATTCAGCCGTTAATATTTCAAAGGTACGATCAAGATTACGTTTAACCGGCAGCGCTAATTTCATCCAGCGATAACGTCGCGCAGCCGCCGCGCGTTCGTCGGCATCAGTGCAGGATTTAGCTTTCGCTTTAAATGTTTCTGGATCTTCAGCCAGCAGTTCTTCAAACGAAATTTTGTGATACGCGAGGTATTCATAAATTTCACTTTCAAAAACGGCGGCATCTTTATGAATAGTGGCTTTTTTAGAATCCTTCGCCCATTCATACACTGAAGCAATATCCTCCTGCGGAGTCGATTTAATGCGGTTAGGCAGAAGAACAATTTTAGATTTAGGAACGCCAACGGCACTTAACGCGAGGGCGGTCTTAATACTTTCCTGCCATGCTTTATCATCCGGGGTGACAGGAATCAGATATTTATCAAATTCGTCAATTGCACCCTCATATTTTGTCATGGTAGAAAGAAAGCGCTCAACGTTCGACGCGCCAATATCCACGATGGCATTATCTTCAAATACGATTTCTTCAACGAGTTGACCAAAGTTATCGCCGGTTAATCTCATCACTTCATCAACACCCAAATCCGCAGCCGACATATTGATTGTCTCGATGGCAAAGAATTTAGCGCCAGCCATGCGAGGATACAGCAGGTATGACGAAATAATGGTTTTGCCGACACTGCCACTGTAGTTCATTACTGCAATTTTCATCTATTCGCTCCTTTAGAAACCTTTTTTATTACCTACGTTACCTTTGAATGAGGACGCAACTTTTTTTGCCTCATCCCCGATTTTTTTAAAATCTGTATCGGATAAAAATTCTTTGTTCCCGCCCATATCCTCAACTAATTTTTCTGGTTCTGGATTTTGCAATCCAGTTTCCACCGGTTCCGCTTTCTCCTGCTCTTTTGGGTTGTGCAATCCAGTATTTACCGTACTTTCTGGATTGTGCAATCCACCTTTTTTGCGTTTCAATCTTGCCCGGTACAAAGCCATATCTAACGCTTTCACAGTCACAGAAAAGCTGTATTCACTATCAAGAAGTTGAGCAATTTCTTGCCTACTAATACCCTTGTCTAACAAACCTTCAATCTCATCAAGACGCGCTCTTACAGCCGCAGCGAGATTGCGAGGTTCCAGTAAAAGGTCTTTTTTCATACCACCCCCGCTTGTCGAATTTCACTATATGGCAGCCTGTTTTAGCTGTCAATCGGTTTTGTAGTATTTCAGTAGTATTCCTGTAGTAATTCAGTAGTAACGCTTGTCGATACCGCTCATTTTTGTAGTATATCAGTAGTATATCTGTAGTAATGGCTATTTCAGTTTGTAGTATTTTAGTAGTAATTCAGTAGTATCGGTGTAGAAAACTTTCATGCAAGCATGAAAGTGGTGAATGTGAACGCTTTTTGAGCGTTTTATGCGTGTGTAAGAGCTGTTTCTCCCTTAAAAAAGGCGTGTTATGGTATCCCTTAATGGCTATACACCATACGCAATTACGATTTCATCGTAAATGCTTGAAAACAAAACAAATTATTCTAATTTGTGTTTTAATGTGTAATACGCAACGTATTACACATGTGGTTCTAAGCCGCATATATGCTAGATTTGTATGTATTACATCTGTATTACACAAAGGAAACCTATGCCATCTATCAGTTTAAGAGTGACCGAAGAGCAAAAAATCGACCTTGAATACCGTTCGGAGGGCAACGTATCGGAGTACATCAAGCAACAGCTTTTTGGACAAAAAGAGAGTGCCAGTGAAGTGATCGCCCGGCTTGATAAATTGCTGAAACGTTCATCTTCAGAGCAGCAAGCCGCCGGACGAGATCGATACATCGAGGCAATGTTGATTGAGGTGTTATTGATACTTCGCCAGGTGAGTAAAGCAGATGCGCAGAAAGTTGCCGGTGGTGAAATTCGCCGGTTAGGGCTGGAGCCGTGGTCAGCAGAGCTGGCCCGGGAGAGAGAGGAACAGAGTCATGAATGAAGCGGATAAGGGCAAAATTTGCCTGGGGGCATTGCTTTTTACCCCCCTTGTTACGTGGTTTATCTCGGCGAAAGCCTTGTATGGTTTTACGCCAAAAGATGCGCGTGAACGTCTGGTTTTACTTATTCAGCAGACTTTTGATTTATGGCCTTTATGGGGTGCTTTATTAGTCGGTGAAATTATTGCCATCATAGGCTTAATCATATTTTTCAAATTTAATCACCAGATATTTAAAGGTGCACCATTTAAGAAAATATATCGTGGTACGCGGCTTGTTTCTCAGCGGGCTTTAGCATCAATAACTAAAGAAAGAGAGCCGCAAATAACAATAGCCGATATTCCAATCCCTACAAAAGCGGAAGGTACACATATTTCAATAGCCGGGGCGACCGGTGTTGGTAAATCAACAATCTTTGCTGAAATGATGAAATGTTGCTTGATGCGTGGAAAAAAGCAACGTATTGCCTCAAATAAAGACCGCATGATAATCCTCGATCCAGATGGCGATTTCCTTTCTCGTTTTTATAAAAAAGGCGATAAGATTTTAAATCCCTATGATGCCAGAACAGAAGGGTGGGTATTTTTCAACGAAATAAAAAGTGATTTTGACTTTGAGCGATTCGGTGTTTCTATCGTACCTACAGCGAAGGATTCGCAAACAGAAGAATGGAATGGATATGGTCGTCTTTTATTTACCGAGGTATCCCGTAAAGTATTTAACACAAGTCGAAACCCAACGATGGAAGAAGTATTCTACTGGACAAATGAAGTACCACTGGAAGAACTTGAAGAATATGTCAGAGGCACTAAAGCACAGGCTTTATTTGCTGGTAGCGGTCGGGCCGTTGGTAGTGCTCGCTTTGTGCTTAGTAATAAACTTGCCGCTCACCTGAAAATGCCAGCAGGGAACTTCTCAATTCGTGAATGGCTGGAAGATCCGAAAGGCGGGAATCTGTATATCACCTGGACAGATGAAATGCGTGAAGCCTTGAAATCGCTTATTTCATGCTGGACAGATAGCATATTTTCTATTGTGTTAGGTATGAGCAAAAGCAACTCCCGTAAAATCTGGACGTTTATAGACGAACTGGAATCCCTTGATTACCTGCCATCATTACGTGATGCGTTAACAAAAGGTCGTAAAAAAGGACTACGGGTTGTCACCGGCTATCAGTCGTATTCGCAGGTCATTAGCATCTATGGCAGTGATGTAGCTGAAACCCTTCTGTCTAACCATCGTACATCGGTTGTTATGGCCGCTGGTCGCCTGGGTGAAAGAACCCTCGAATTTGTCTCTAAATCATTGGGGGAGATTGAGGGCGAAAGAGAAAAAACGGGGATTAGCCGCCGCTTTGGTCAGTTGGGAACCAAAAATACCAATGATGATCACAAGCGCGAGCGGGCTGTAACGCCAACCGAAATCGCCACGCTGGATGATCTGACCGGCTACATCGCGTTTCCAGGAAATCTGCCAGTGGCTAAATTTGAGACTCATCACGTTAACTACACTCGTTCTAACCCTGTACCGGGCGTGGTCTTACGTGAAAGCACCGCATTTGCAGGAATGTAAATATGCTGAATATTACGACGATTACCCGCCAGCGTGTCGATAGGGTTGTTGATTACTATGCTGATGGCGCAGACGATTACTATGCGAAAGACGGTAACGCGATGCAGTGGCAAGGCGCTGGCGCGGAAGAACTGGGCTTAACCGGCGAGGTAGAACAAAAACGGTTTGCGAAATTGCTTGATGGCAAAGTAACGGATGACATTTCCGTGATGCGTAAAACGGCCAACAGCGAAAGCAAAGAACGATTGGGATACGATCTTACGTTTTCCGCGCCGAAAGGCGTTTCGCTTCAGGCACTGGTCAACGGTGATAAACGTATCATTGAAGCGCACGATCGGGCGGTCACTAAAGCCATCGAGGAAGCGGAACGGCTGGCACTAGGCCGCTTTACCGTCAATAAAAAAACGCACGTTGAAAACACGAATAAGCTGATTGTCGGCAAGTTTCGACACGAAACGTCACGCGAGCTAGACCCGGATTTGCACACCCATGCCTTTGTAATGAACCTCACCAAAACCAGCGATGGTAAATGGCGTTCGCTCACGAATGACGGCATTGTGAACTCGCTTACGTTATTGGGTAACGTTTACAAATCCGAGCTGGCAAGAGAGCTGGAGCTGGCCGGTTACAACCTGCGTTATGATCGGAATGGTACGTTTGATTTGGCGCATTTCAGCCAGGAGCAGATAGCCCAATTCAGCCAGCGCAGCCAGCAGATTGAGGCAGAGTTAGCAAAGAATGGTTTAAGCCGTGAAACGGCCAGCCATGAGCTAAAAAATGCGGCCGCGCTGAAAACTCGTAAAAGCAAAGGCGAAGTAGATCGCGATGTACTCTATGAGGGCTGGAAAAATCGCGCCAAAGAGCTTCAGATTGATTTTGATAGCCGGGAGTGGAAAGGTGCGGCCAACGACGATATAGCGCGGAATACGCAGCCAGCGGCGCTGGAAAAGCCTATCGAGTACCAGGCTGACAAGGTAATGACCTTTGCCATTCGTTCACTTACCGAACGTCAATCAGTGATTACCGAGCGGGAGCTGATGGACGTGGCGATGAAGCATGGCTATGGCCGCTTAACCCTCGATGATATTCGGGCTGCGAGAGAACGGGCCATAACATCCGGCAACCTCATCAAAGAAGAAGCAACATACGCAGCGGCCACGACCAATAAAAAACAGCAGAACGTAGCAATGACCCGCAAACAATGGGTAACGGAACTGGTGAAAGCTGGCCGCAGTAAAGATGAGGCCCGTAAACTCGTAGATAAGGGCATCACAAACGGGCGGCTGGTACAGCAAAAGCCGCGTTTTACCACACAGTTAGCTCAACAACGCGAACGCAACATACTGAAGATGGAGCGGGAAGGGCGCGGAAAGATCCAGACCCCATACACTCGCGAGTTTAGCGAGGGCTGGTTAGCCAGCAGAACGTTAAAACCCGAACAGTTAAAAGCGGTTATGGGAATTATTCATACTCCCAACCAGTTTATTTCTGTACATGGGTTTGCCGGTACTGGCAAAAGTTATATGACCAAATCGGCAGCGGATTTTCTAAAAGAGCAGGGCGTACACGTCACCAGTCTTGCCCCCTACGGTAGCCAGGTTAAAGCGCTTCAGGCTGAAGGGCTGGAATCTCGCACACTCCAGTCTTTCCTCCGGGCCTCAGATAAAAAAATTGGCCCCGGCTCAGTAGTTTTTATTGACGAAGCAGGGGTAATCCCAGCCCGCCAGATGGAGGAAACCATGCGCGTGATCCGCGATGCGGGCGCACGAGCGGTATTCCTGGGCGATACCAAACAGACTAAAGCCGTCGAAGCGGGTAAACCTTTCGAGCAGCTTATTAAAGCCGGTATGGAAACGGCCTATATGAAAGATATTCAGCGCCAGAAAGACCCGGAATTGCTGAAAGCCGCGCTAAATGCAGCAGAAGGGAAAATAAAGGCGTCGTTGACCCACGTAACCAGCATCGTAGAGGAAAAAAATCATGATCAGCGCTACCGCCGCATTGTCGGGGATTACGTGGCAATGCCGCCGACAGACCGGGCTAACGCCCTGATCATCACCGGCACGAACGACAGCCGGAAAAAAATTAATGAGTACATTCAGGCCGAGCTGGGGCTAAAAGGCCAGGGTATCAATTACCCGCTTCTGAACCGTCTTGATACCACTCAGGCCCAGCGGCAGCACAGCAAATATTACGAAAAAGGAGCCGTGATTATCCCGGAACGGGATTACAGCAACGGGCTGAAACGCGGGGCCGTTTATACCGTTCTCGATACCGGCCCCGGCAATAAACTTACGGTAAGCGACGGCAGCGGCGACACAATCGCATTTTCACCGGCGCGATTTTCCAAATTATCCGTGTACTCCGTTGAAAAAACGGAGCTGGCCGTGGGCGACCAGGTAAGGATCACCCGTAACGATGCACATCTGGATTTAGCGAACGGCGACCGTTTTAAGGTAAAAAGCGTCCAGAGTGGTGAGGTACTGCTGGAGAACGAGAAAGGGCGGCTGGTAAAAATTGATGCCAACAAACCTATGTACTTAGGGCTGGCTTACGCTTCGACCGTTCATAGTGCTCAGGGGCTGACCTGCGACAAGGTTTTTATCAATATGGATACCCGATCACTCACAACGGCCAAAGATGTTTATTACGTGGCTGTCACCCGCGCTAAACACGAAGCCGTCATTTACACCGACGATGAGAAGAAGCTGGATAAAGCGGCCAGCCGGGAAGGGTTCAAAACCGCCGCGCTTGAGCTGGAACAACTCAAACGCTATGCCAAAGAGCAGCAGCATGATACCCGCGAAAAAGGCCGAGACAAAGCCGAGCCGACGCAGGATAAAGGTAATGCCCGGCCTAAAGATAAAGGCCATGAAAAAAATAACGATGACAGAGCCTTGAGATTATAGGAGCGAGTAATGACGGTAAGGCTTTATTACAACGCCGCCGATTCACGCGCTAAAGCAAGCGCTGAATGGCACGATAACTGGATAAGTAAAAGTGGATTGAAAGCGCGGTACTGGACTGATAAAGCCATATCTGACTTTCTCGACCAACCACAAAAAGCTGGCCCCATAATGGCCTGGAAGCGGAAGGATGTGCTGAAGGTTGAGAGCACCTCTGAATTTCAGCAGTGGATGGCAAAACGCCGCAGGTGGCTTATCGCGCATGGAAAATTACTTGCTGAAGATCTCCCCTCAAAGTGACCTTGCTCCCCGGACTAAACCGGCAGAACAAACCCACCCCGGATGGCACTGTTGCAAATAGTCGGTGGTGATAAACTTATCATCCCCTTTTGCTGATGGAGCTGCACATGAACCCATTCAA
>NZ_JAYQWM010000114.1:0-9030 GCF_036662595.1 Escherichia sp. Lx600-2
CAGCTGCCTGTCGGAGTCGGGCCTGACGACCGGATGCCGCCAGGCAGCCGGGAGCCGAAGGTGCGCCCGGCAGACAGAACAACACTGCAGTAGTCAGAATCAGAGCAGCAGATAAAGGAACAACAACATCAGGAACAGTTCCATAACATAAGAAAGAAACACTCCTGAGTCAGACACATCACAGACGGGAAGGGTAACGGGCGACGCGCCAGCGTGGCCCGCTTCCCTTCCGGCAGGCGTCAGCCTGCCAGGGGTTTTCGCGCGGACTGACAGGCGGCCTCCACCGCCTGCCCCTGTATCACCTGTTTCTGCTACCCTGTAAGATGTAGTGACCGCCCAGGAAAACCGCCTGCTGATTCGCCACAAAATCGCAGATTTCATCAACAATCTGCGCGGTGGTGAGCGGTTTCTGCCCCATTTCACGACGCCGCGCATTAATCACGGCCCTGTAATTACGCAGAATTTCGCGGGTTTCTGTGCTGATATTCATGACATCGTCTCCCCGTCCAGCGCCTGTAACACAACGTCCATTGCTTCGCGTTCCTCCCTGACGAATGCGTCACCGTCGCCCCCGTTCTCACTCCCGACGGCATACAGGCGCTTCATTTCACTGCCTGCCAGCGCCATCACTTTTTCCAGCATCACCGCCGGGACTGTCACCTGACGGCTGGCGCGCTTTTCTTCCATCAGTTCATGAACAACGCCGTGAACAACGCCGTGAACAACGCTGACATCCGCACCATATTCAAAGGCATCGTCCAGCCGCTGCATGACGGTTTCCAGCTCATCGTCTGTCAGACTCCAGTCCTGGGCTATGTGACGCACATCCCCACGGGTCAGCACCACGGCAAAAACGCATTCACTGTCCGGCACGTCTGTATCCAGCACTTCGCGGATAATTTCTTTAACAGTACAGTACATGTTCTCGTCTCCTTTACAGGGGCGGCATTGCCGCCCCGTCCGTTAATCAGTCCAGAGCCGCGTAAATCGCGTTGCATTCGGGGTGAAATTCGATGTGACGCCACAACTGCGCATCGCGCATCCGGTAAAGCTGGGTCAGTCCTGCATCCCCGCTGTCGTGGTACAGCCACAACTGGCGGTTAATCACAAGGGAGGTCAGGATGATGCCTGCGGCATCAGCACTCACGGTACGGTCAAACCAGTTTGCACCGTTCACCATGTGGAAACGGTCGCCATCCGGCATCATGTAACCGCCACCGTCCGGCAGGCGGATGAAGTGCCAGAAGCCTCCCTGATATTCCGGCATCATTTTTTGCGCCAGCGCGTACACATACGCCTCGGCATACAGAAAATCGTTGCCAAACAGATACGGCAGAAAGGAGAGACGGTCGCACTCTTCAACATTCAGAGTGACAGGTTTCGCATATTGCATGATGTTTTCCTCCGTTGTTCACATATTCCGCGACACCGGGCGGTGCCGTGCCTCCATAAAAGCCGGGCGAACAGGCGGGGATGCAGGGGCGCAAGGGAAGCCGCAGCCTGACGCACACGGCTGACGGGAGTTGCAGGGTGAGACCGCGAAATCTGAGCGGGTGAACGACCGGAAAATCACGGCAGACGGGAAGGAGGGACCGGGTGACCGCAGCGGCGAAGCGTACCCTTGCATCAACGCCAGCCCGGCTAAGATGGAGGCACGGCACAGCCCGCACACGACGCTGAGGCCACATAACTGAAAAACCACAAGGCCATGCCCTGCATGGCCGGGTAAAGCGGAGCCGGCGGCGACTTCCTTTGTGCTCTGTCCGGGGACCGGCAGGAAAAAGGCGGGGATTTACCCCGCCAGTGTCATCATTTCCGGATTTTTGCCAGGGCATCCGCCATGCTGCGGATTTCGGTCCGGGCTTCCCGGACCACCTCCCGCAGAACACCACGGTCAAACCAGCGGCGGGGCGGTTCATCCGGTATACGCAGCACATCGCAGGCCAGCCCACTGGACAGGATATGCTCAATACACTCACTGACCAGATACATTTCCACCGACGAAAAACGTGCTCCCCGGTTCACGATGGCATCGAGCACCACGGGCAGGTTTTCGTCATCTTCATCGAGCCAGCAGGGGTGATCGCTTTCCTTCACGACCAGGCGAAAGCGGCGCGTCTGGCGGGTCAGCAACGTCTGACCGGTGGTGGTCAGCGCCGCACGGATACGCCGCGCATCTTCTGCCACCTGGTAACAGATGCTTCGTACCGCATCGTGCACCGCATCAAGAACAGCCTTGATTTCGTCTTCGGTCAGCCATTCTCCGGCATACGGGAAAGACACCTGCGTTCCGTCTGCCGGAAGTACCGGCAGCGACTGCCACTGACTGCCGGACAGTACCAGTTCCGCCCCGGTTCCGGTCAGTCTCTGAATGGCGGAGGCCAGGAGCGGCGGCAGTACGCCGCCGTGACGGTTGATAAGTAACGTCGCCAGCCGGGGCGCATCCAGCCGCACGTAAATGCTGATCCAGCCCGGATAGTTCGGATTTCGCTGGTCAACATCCGTCTCTTCCGGCCAGTCCTGCGCCAGCAGCAGGTTACGGGCGTGACGACAAATCAGTGCGTTCAGCGTGCTGTTTTCGTTCATGATTAAGCGTTCTCCCTGTATCGCCGCCCGCAGGGCAGGCGGCGATAACATCAGTTGTTTTCGTGTGTGTTGTTTTTCAGCAGGGTGCGGGCCTGATTAACCACCGCCTGACGGCGGGTAACGCATTCCGGGACGGCGAGGCCGTTATCACGGGCGGCCCACTCACGTTTCCACAGTGCCTGTTCAGCGGTCTGAATCAGGGACGCCAGCAGTTCAGCAGGGACGGTCACCTGGCGGTTTTCGCTCACGTTGCTGATAATCTCCATCACCGCGGCGGAAGAAATACCGGATTCAGTCCGCTGGTCTTCCGGGATGTCCTCCATGCGCGCCAGGACGGTCCTGATTTCATGATCGGTCAGAGAAATTTCCATACCGTCAGCCAGTGCCTGAATCTCTTCCGGGGACCAGATAACCAGCATCAGCGGCGCGTCTCCCGGATACTTTGCTGCCAGCTCCCGGCATAGCGTTTCGCATGTTCCGTACATTCTCGTCTCCTTCTCAATCTTTGAAGCAGGAATCCAGTTCCAGAATTTCGGTATACGCCTCCATAAACAGGCGATTGGCGCGATACAGCGTCTGGCGTGTCAGGCGTTCAACAAGCACATCGGAATCAAAGCGACAGCGATGCTCCATATCGTTCAGCCTAGCCCGAAGGTCACACATGGTGTTGGCCACCTCCGCCACGTCGGCGCGAAGTTTTTCGTGTCCGGCATAGTTCATTTACGCAGCCTCCGGTTCAAACCAGTTATCATTCGCGGCCCCCTGCTGCATGGCCCGTTGCACGGCGGCCAGTCGTTGCTGTCCGGCACGGTGATACTGTTCAAGCAGCTCGATACCGATATACCGGCGTCCGGACTGGAGGGCGGCCACGCAGGTTGAGCCGCTGCCTGCAAACGGGTCCAGCACAATCGCGTTCGGATGTGTGAAGCTCTCAATCAGTGGTTGCAGGCTGGTAACGGGCTTTTCCGTCGGGTGATGGCGGTTGCCCGAATATTTCCAGCCCAGCACGTCGGGTAATGGCTTCGGAGGCAGCGCCGGACGGCCTTTTGCCAGGATATAGGCGCATTCGTGACGGTACGCGACATACGCAGATTTGGATGTGTAGCTTTTGGTGAACACAAGGTGCCCTACAACGCTGAATCCGGCGCGTTTCCAGGCTGCCATAAAGCGGTCAATACGGTTCCAGCCATAGAAACTCACCATCAGCGCATCTTTTTTTAGTACGCGGTACATCTCATTACTGGCAGGTTGCAGCCAGTCATCGTTAACGTCACCGGCAATGGTGCGCCCGGAACGGTCACGAAAACCAACGAGATATGGTGGGTCGGTTAAGATGAAATCAATGGCGTTATCAGGAATCGTGGCCATAACACGCACGCAGTCACCCAGGATAAAACGGGACATAACAGCACTCCTCCTCTTACAGAGGGCACCGGGAGGGCGCCCCTGTGGCGCCCGTTCTCCGCTGCCTGTGGGCTGTTCACCGCGTCCGGTAACGGGTCAGGCCGACCGTGGAATACCGCAGCCGTCGTCTTTCTGACGGCGAGGATATGCCGCGAAAGCGGCTTGAAGGGCATTCATCAGAAAAGGGCGACAGGCTGGCGTACACTGTCACCGACGCCAGCCAGGAGCGGTAAAAGCGCCCGTCCCGTGCCCGGCCGGACACGGGACACTGACCACAGGCAGCGTTCCTGCCGCGCCGCGTCAGCCGGCGCAGTAAAAAGAGGAGCACGGCGACATCCTTTGTCGGAAAAGAAACGGGCGGTTGCCCGCCCGTCTCCGTCATACTTCATCCGCCATAATGCGCCACCTTGTCGACTATCCACGCAGGTCCGGTGACTTCCGGCAGCTCATCGTCATCTGTCGGGGAAGACCATTCAAGTTCCCCCCACAGCACATCAACGAGCTCTCCACGCTCATACAACTGCCAGCCACAGAAATTGCAGCCTTGTTCGGCGTACCAGTGCTCCAGCGTGCAGCTGAAACGGCGGCTTAATTCTGCAACAACGTCGCTTTCCGGCTGACACCACGGCGTGTCGAAATCCACCTGAATGAAGTTTTCTCCCTGACTGCTGATATTCAGGTCATACCCACAAGGCCACTTCACGCCATACCGTTCGGTATACCAGTGATATGCAGAAGGAACACCGTTCAGAACACCACCGTTAAAGCCATTCACTTCAACATCCAGGCGGGTCGGCAGAACCGTCAGCAGGTCAAACGGCATGGTTTTTTCCGGCAGCACGTTGTCACACAGACGGTTCCACCACACCGATACATCCTCGTTACCCCAGATGTCACACCAGTCACCTCTTTTTGCGGTGAAATGCACAGTGATGATTTCCCTGACATCATCCGGTAATCCTTCCCAGCGACGCTGTCCAGTACCGCTCTGCAGCCAGAGTTTATGCAGCATCAGGCAGTTTTGCTCATCCAGCAGTACACCGTCCTGCAGGTATGTCAGCCAGCGGGTGAACGCGATATTCTCCGGCGATACAACGCCACGCCCGGCAGCCGTCAGTCCGGGGCATGGTTCAAACCGCACATCTTCAGTGGTCTGCAGAAGTCCGGCACTTCCGGCCAGAAACAGCTGAATACCTTCATTTGTGGCGCGGCGATAAAGCGGTGTGACTGCACCGCTGGCCAGTCGTTTAATCTCAGCAATCTGTGCCGGTTCACCAGAAAAATGCATACGATTTGAGCACCAGTTTGGCATGGGAATTCTCCTCTCACATGCGGCCTCTATCAGGCCGTGCCGCACCTGTAACCGGGCGACCGCATACGAATGCAGGTGCGGCCCCGAAGCCGCAGCGCGTGGAGGAGGAACGACGAAACGTGACCGGGTGAGGAGGCCGGCGACAGCGACACACTTGCATCGGATGCAGCCCGGTTAACGTGCCGGCACGGCCTGGGTAACCAGGTATTTTATTCACAGAACCGTGCGCAAAATGCTGTGGATAAGCTGGACACAGCAGTCCACAGCAGGCATACAGCCACACCCTCAGAGAATTGAGCGTTTTTTAGTCACAATAATGACATTTGACTGTGTGTGGATTCAGTTATTAGAATGCTGTATATACATACAGCAATAGAAAAGGGAGATGAGAACATGATCCGCATTGAAATTCTTTTCGACCGCCAGAGCACAAAAAACCTCAAATCAGGCACACTTCAGGCGCTACAGAATGAAATCGAACAACGTCTGAAACCACACTCCCCGGAAATCTGGCTGCGTATAGACCAGGGCAGCGCCCCGTCTGTATCTGTCACAGGAGCCCGCAACGACAAGGATAAAGAACGTATCATGTCTCTGCTGGAAGAAATCTGGCAGGACGACAGCTGGCTGCCTGCAGCATGAGTACCGTTTATCACCGTCCGGCTGACCCTTCAGGCGATGACAGTTACGTGCGACCGTTGTTTGCCGATCGTTGCCAGGCCGGTTTTCCTTCGCCTGCCACTGATTATGCTGAGCAGGAACTGGATCTGAACAGCTATTGCATCAGCAGACCTGCAGCCACCTTCTTTCTGCGCGCCAGCGGTGAATCGATGAACCAGGCTGGCGTGCAGAATGGTGATCTGCTGGTAGTGGACAGGGCCGAGAAACCACAACACGGGGACATCGTTATCGCTGAGATCGACGGTGAGTTCACCGTCAAACGACTGCTGTTGCGCCCACGCCCGGCACTGGAGCCGGTTTCAGACAGCCCGGAATTTCGCACACTGTATCCGGAAAACATCTGTATTTTTGGTGTTGTCACTCACGTGATACACAGGACGCGGGAGTTACGCTGATGTTTGCACTGGCTGATATCAACAGTTTCTACGCCTCATGTGAAAAAGTTTTCCGCCCGGACCTTCGCAACGAACCGGTCATCGTACTCAGCAATAACGATGGCTGTGTGATCGCGCGCAGCCGGAGGCAAAAGCCCTTGGCATCAGAATGGGGCAGCCCTGGTTTCAGGTGAGACAGATGCGCCTGGAGAAGAAAATACATGTATTTTCCAGCAATTATGCGCTGTACCACAGCATGAGCCAACGGGTCATGGCTGTTCTGGAGTCGCTTTCTCCCGCAGTTGAGCCCTACTCAATTGATGAAATGTTCATTGATTTGCGGGGGATAAATCATTGCATCTCTCCGGAGGTTTTTGGTCATCAGCTCAGGGAACAGGTAAAGAGCTGGACAGGACTCACCATGGGGGTGGGCATTGCGCCTACAAAAACGCTGGCTAAAAGTGCACAGTGGGCAACAAAGCAATGGCCACAGTTTTCCGGTGTGGTCGCGCTGGAGGCAGAAAACCGTAATCGGATCTTGAAGCTACTGGGGCTGCAGCCAGTTGGTGAGGTCTGGGGAGTAGGACGCAGACTGACGGAAAAGCTGAATGCGCTGGGTATTAACACAGCACTGCAGCTGGCGCAGGCTAACACGGCATTCATCCGGAAAAACTTCAGCGTCATTCTTGAGCGTACGGTACGCGAACTCAACGGCGAGTCCTGCATATCCCTGGAAGAAGCACCACCGGCAAAACAGCAGATTGTCTGTAGTCGCAGTTTTGGTGAACGAATCACAGACAAAGATGCCATGCACCAGGCTGTTGTTCAGTATGCAGAGCGGGCCGCAGAGAAACTACGTGGGGAGCGTCAGTATTGCCGGCAGGTGACGACATTTGTACGGACATCCCCCTTTGCAGTAAAAGAACCCTGTTACAGCAATGCCGCTGTGGAAAAGCTTCCATTACCCACACAGGACAGCCGGGACATTATTGCCGCAGCATGCAGAGCGTTAAACCATGTCTGGCGTGAAGGGTACCGCTATATGAAGGCAGGAGTCATGCTGGCTGATTTCACACCATCGGGTATAGCGCAGCCGGGATTATTTGATGAGATCCAGCCCCGTAAAAACAGCGAAAAGTTAATGAAAACACTCGATGAACTGAACCAGTCTGGAAAAGGGAAAGTGTGGTTTGCGGGGCGAGGAACCGCCCCTGAATGGCAAATGAAACGGGAAATGCTCTCGCCTTCGTATACAACACAATGGACTGAGATCCCCATTGCTTCATTCTGATATATCAGAATAATTTTTGCATTTTAAGGCGCACATCATTCATTGCCTCCTGCACCGAATCAGTAGCAGAAGGAGGCATTTTTTCAGCAGATTGCAAAGCACCGAGTTCAGTCAACACAGCTCTGATATCGGCCTGAGAAGGCTTCCATCCTGTCGTCTGACTGAGTAAGGTTACAACCTGATCTGCTGAAAACTCCTCGCTCAAAATGGCAGTCAGCAATACAGGCAGGCGAGGATCAAGTTGGTGTAACGCCATTCCAGAAATAAATGCATTCCGGAACAGCTCACCACGCTCAGAACGCGGAACGGACTCTATCGCTTCCAAAGCTTGAAAGTCTGCAGCTTTTTCCGGATGCAGATAAAGTGTGAATTTTTTCCTTTTCCGTTCATCGTCCACAATATTACTCCTCTTTGAAAGCCGCGATAGCTTCAACCAGTGCTGTCTGTGGCGACTCCATCATCACTACTTTTTGCCCAAGATGGTGCCATGCCGTTTTTATCGAATCATAGATCAACGGGGCCCCACCACCGACAACATAAACACGATTCACATGATGAAAATCACCGAGCTCATTGACTACTTGCTCCCCCAGACTGGCAATAGCCCCCTCAATGGTATTAAGGACCAGATCAGTTTTTGTTTCGTCATTTATAACCTGCCGAACAAAGTCCGGGTCATTACGACGTTTAATCAATTCATCTGCAACGAGGAAACTGGTATCACTGGATGCCATGCGCAATGCACTCATTGCAGCTTTCGTAACTGAAGACACACCAATGCCAGAATTACCATGAATGGCACTTACAGAGTCAAATTGACCAACGATAACACCAACATCAAGCGTAGTGCCGCCAATATCAACTACCAGCGATTTTTCGAACTGACCAACTTTATCCATGACCAGACGAGAAAACACAGCTGGCAATGATTCAGGCATCACATCAACGTGTTCAATGGTGAAAACATCGCCTTTATTAAGACGAATCGGCCTCATTAAATTCTCAATTTTACGCTGAATGTTGAGTTCATTTTTTTGACACTCTTTCGTGTAGAACTCACTGATAGGCAAAGTCACAGTCAATGATACAGGCTGAGGCGCTAATCCACTATTCAGTAAAGCGTGATGCACAGCTAACAGGTTAACATCCGTATATTGATACTCAATATGAGTCGTAAGAATAGATTGGTTGCTAACTTCATCATACGTGTATTTTTTACCATCCAGTTCATAGTTAAATGTCTGGCGAATCCCTAACCCGTCAACCTTCCATCCATGACGAAATGAGTTTTGCGACAACGACTTACAGATTTTCCCATTGTCATTCCATGCCAACTTGATTGTTGTTGAACCATCATCGCAGTATACGTTCATCTATAGCCC
>NZ_JAYQWM010000115.1:0-9011 GCF_036662595.1 Escherichia sp. Lx600-2
GAACTATGCAATTTTTAATCTATCAATTCGAAAGTATTAGCAAATTAGCCAAATTGACACCTTCCCACCTCCAACTAACACTCAATACAGACCTCTGACAATTTAATAAGTTTCATTTTTAATGTCTGACGACTCATTTCTTTCGAGGCTGTATTGTTTGTATATGGAGCGTTTATATGAATAGAATCTATCGCGTGATATGGAATTGCACCCTACAGGTATTTCAGGCCTGCTCGGAATTAACTCGCAGGGTAGGTAAAACATCAATGGTTAATTTGCGTAAATCCTCTGGACTGACAACGAAATTCCGTAGATTGACGCTGGGTGTTTTGTTGGCACTAAGCGGTTCAGCGTCTGGTGCAAGTCTTGAAGTTGATAATGGTCAGATTACAAATATTGATACTGATGTTGCTTATGATGCCTACCTGGTTGGCTGGTATGGCACTGGAGTGCTTAATATTTTGGCTGGCGGTAATGCCTCCTTAACCACTATTACTACCAGCGTCATTGGCGCTAATGAGGACTCAGAGGGCACCGTTAATGTTTTGGGTGGCACCTGGCGATTGTATGATAGCGGAAATAATGCAAGGCCTTTAAATGTGGGTCAATCCGGAACGGGGACGCTGAATATTAAACAGAAGGGTCACGTCGATGGAGGCTATTTAAGATTAGGTACTCAAGCTGCAGGCGTCGGGACGGTTAATGTTGAGGGAGAGGACTCGGTTTTGACGACCGAATTATTCGAAATAGGGAGTTACGGTACGGGCTCATTAAATATTACGGATAAGGGTTACGTTACGAGTTCAATAGTCGCCATTTTAGGATATCAAGCGAACAGTAATGGTAAGGTTGTCGTTGAAAAGGGTGGCGAGTGGCTAATAAAAAATAATGATTCCGCAATTGAATTTCAAATTGGTAATCAAGGGATGGGGGAGGCGACTATTCGCGAGGGGGGGCTGGTTACGGCTGAAAATACGATTATCGGTGGCAATGCCACCGGTGTCGGAACCCTGAATGTGCAGGATCAAGACTCTGTCATCACGGTACGCAGACTCTATAATGGATATTTCGGTAATGGCGCAGTCAATATTTCCAATAATGGACTAATTAATAACAAAGAATATTCATTGGTGGGCGTTCAGGACGGTTCCCACGGTGTCGTCAACGTGACCGATAAAGGGCATTGGAATTTCCTCGGAACAGGCGAAGCTTTCCGCTATATCTATATCGGTGATGCTGGTGACGGTGAACTTAATGTCTCGCGTGAAGGTAAAGTAGATTCTGGAATTATCACTGCGGGGATGAAAGAATCAGGCACAGGCAACATTACTGTTAAGGATAAGAACTCCGTTATCACTAATCTCGGAACTAATCTTGGTTATGACGGCCACGGCGAAATGAATATCAGTAATGAGGGGCTTGTTGTCAGCAACGGAGGAAGTTCACTCGGTTATGGAGAAACCGGCGTCGGGAATGTCAGCATCACCACGGGGGGGATGTGGGAGGTCAATAAGAATGTCTATACCACCATTGGTGTTGCGGGTGTCGGAAACCTCAATATTAGCGATGGCGGTAAGTTTGTATCGCAAAATATTACTTTTTTGGGCGATAAAGCAAGCGGTATCGGCACACTGAACCTGATGGATGCGACATCATCGTTCGATACTGTGGGTATCAATGTCGGTAATTTTGGTAGCGGTATCGTAAATGTCAGTAATGGTGCCACCCTTAATTCAACGGGCTATGGATTTATCGGAGGAAATGCCTCCGGTAAGGGGATAGTTAATATTTCAACGGATAGTCTCTGGAATTTAAAGACATCATCTACTAACGCCCAATTGCTACAGGTCGGTGTATTAGGCACGGGTGAACTGAATATTACCACCGGAGGTATAGTTAAAGCGCGTGATACACAGATAGCTCTCAATGACAAAAGCAAGGGCGACGTGAGGGTGGATGGGCAGAACTCTCTTCTTGAAACATTCAATATGTACGTAGGGACATCTGGTACGGGTACGTTAACCCTGACGAATAGCGGCACGCTGAATGTCGAAGGTGGAGAAGTTTACTTAGGTGTTTTTGAACCTGCTGTAGGAACGCTAAACATTGGTGCAGCTCACGGTGAGGCGGCGGCAGATGCCGGATTTATCACCAACGCGACGAAAGTAGAGTTTGGCTCTGGCGAAGGTGTTTTTGTCTTTAATCATACTAATAACAGTGATGCCGGCTACCAGGTCGATATGCTGATTACAGGTGACGATAAAGACGGAAAAGTGATCCATGATGCAGGCCATACGGTGTTCAATGCAGGGAATACTTATAGCGGTAAAACGCTGGTCAATGACGGCCTCCTGACCATTGCGTCTCATACGGCAGATGGGGTAACGGGCATGGGGTCGAGTGAAGTAACCATTGCAAGCCCCGGTACGCTCGACATTCTCGCATCAACGAACAGTGCAGGAGATTACACGCTGACCAATGCGCTCAAAGGCGATGGCTTGATGCGAGTTCAGCTGTCATCCTCCGACAAGATGTTTGGCTTTACACATGCAACAGGGACTGAATTCGCCGGTGTTGCCCAACTGAAAGACAGTACCTTCACTCTGGAACGCGACAACACCGCTGCGCTTACTCACGCGATGTTGCAGTCTGACATTGAAAATACCACATCGGTAAACGTGGGAGAGCAATCCATTGGTGGACTGGCCATGAATGGCGGTACGCTCATTTTCGATACGGATATTCCTGCTGCGACGCTTGCAGAGGGATATATCAGCGTCGATACGCTGGTTGTCGGCGCGAGTGACTACACCTGGAAAGGCCGTAACTATCAGGTAAACGGGACGGGCGACGTGCTTATCGACGTGCCTAAACCGTGGAATGATCCTATGGCGAATAACCCTCTGACGACGCTCAATTTGCTGGAACACGATGATAACCATGTCGGCGTTCAACTGGTGAAGGCGCAAACGGTTATTGGGTCGGGTGGCTCATTAACGTTACGTGATTTACAGGGCGACGAGGTGGAAGCGGACAAAACGTTACACATTGCGCAAAACGGAACGGTGGTCGCCGAGGGTGATTATGGATTCCGCCTCACGACCGCACCAGGTGATGGTTTGTACGTTAACTATGGGCTGAAAGCGCTGAACATCCATGGAGGGCAAAAGCTGACGTTAGCCGAACATGGCGGAGCCTATGGCGCAACGGCCGATATGTCGGCAAAAATCGGTGGTGAAGGGGATCTGGCAATCAATACGGTGCGACAGGTTTCGCTTTCCAACGGTCAGAACGACTATCAGGGGGCAACCTACGTTCAGATGGGGACATTACGTACCGATGCGGATGGCGCGCTGGGCAACACCCGGGAACTGAACATCAGCAACGCAGCCATCGTCGATCTTAATGGATCGACGCAGACGGTAGAGACATTTACCGGGCAGATGGGTTCGACTGTTTTGTTCAAAGAAGGGTCGCTGACGGTAAATAAAGGTGGGATCAGTCAGGGTGAACTGACAGGTGGCGGAAACCTGAATGTTACAGGGGGAACGCTGGCTGTCGAGGGGCTTAATGCACGCTACAATGCGTTAACCAGCGTTAGCCCAAATGCGGAAGTCAGCCTCGATAATACGCAGGGGTTAGGCAGAGGAAATATTGCCAATGACGGTCTGTTAACGCTAAAAAACGTGACTGGCGAACTGCGTAATAGCATAAGCGGGAAGGGTATCGTGAGCGCAACCGCCAGGACAGATGTAGAGCTGGATGGCGATAATAGCCGCTTTGCGGGGCAATTTAACATCGATGCTGGCAGCGCGCTCGGCGTCAACGAGCAGAAAAACCTGGGTGATGCTTCCGTTATCAATAATGGCTTGCTCATCATCTCCACTGAGCGTAGCTGGGCGATGACGCACAGTATCAGCGGTAGCGGTGATGTGACAAAACTGGGTACCGGGATCCTGACTCTTAACAACGATTCCGCGGCGTATCAGGGTACGACGGATATCGTGGGTGGTGAAATTGCTTTCGGTTCCGACTCTGCCATTAATATGGCAAGTCAGCACATTAATATCCATAACAGCGGTGTGATGTCGGGAAACGTCACCACTGCAGGTGATGTGAACGTTATGTCTGGGGGGACACAGCGTGTCGCTAAAACCACAATCGGCGGCAACCTGGAGAATGGCGGCACGGTTCAAATGAATAGCGAAGGGGGGAAACCGGGGAATGTACTGACCGTTAACGGTAACTATACCGGAAACAATGGCCTGATTACGTTCAACGCGACGCTGGGCGGCGATAATTCGCCCACCGATAAGATGAACGTGAAAGGCGATACCCAAGGGAACACTCGCGTTCGGGTTGATAACATTGGCGGCGTCGGTGCGCAAACGGTCAACGGTATTGAACTCATTGAGGTTGGCGGTAATTCTGCAGGTAATTTCGCGCTGACCACCGGAACTGTCGAAGCTGGGGCTTACGTCTACACGCTGGCTAAAGGGAAGGGGAATGACGAGAAAAACTGGTATCTGACCAGTAAATGGGACGGCGTAACGCCAGCGGATACACCCGATCCCATCAATAATCCCCCTGTTGTGGATCCGGAAGGCCCATCAGTTTATCGCCCGGAGGCCGGAAGCTATATCAGCAACATTGCCGCAGCCAACTCGCTGTTTAGCCATCGCTTACACGACCGTCTGGGTGAGCCGCAATATACAGATTCACTGCATTCTCAGGGTTCAGCAAGCAGTATGTGGATGCGTCATGTCGGGGGGCACGAACGTTCCAGTGCCGGAGACGGCCAGCTAAATACTCAGGCTAACCGCTATGTATTGCAGCTAGGCGGCGATTTGGCGCAGTGGAGTAGCAACGCGCAGGATCGCTGGCATCTTGGCGTGATGGCAGGCTACGCCAATCAGCACAGTAATACTCAGAGTAATCGTGTGGGTTATAAATCGGATGGGCGCATCAGCGGTTACAGCGCTGGGCTGTACGCGACCTGGTATCAGAACGATTCGAATAAGACCGGCGCTTATGTTGACTGCTGGGTGCTGTATAACTGGTTTGATAACAGCGTCAGTTCCGATAACCGTTCTGCTGACGACTATGATTCTCGCGGTGTTACGGCCTCTGTTGAGGGTGGGTATACCTTTGAAGCGGGAACATTTAGAGGCAGCGAAGGGACGCTGAATACCTGGTACGTCCAGCCACAGGCGCAAATCACCTGGATGGGTGTGAAAGATTCTGACCATAACCGGAAAGACGGAACACGCATTGAAACGGAAGGCGACGGAAACGTGCAAACGCGACTTGGGGTGAAAACCTACCTGAACAGCCATCACCAGCGTGACGATGGTAAACAGCGTGAGTTCCAGCCTTACATTGAAGCGAACTGGATCAACAATAGCAAAGTCTACGCCGTGAAGATGAATGGTCAAACCGTAAGCCATGATGGTGCGCGTAATCTCGGTGAAGTACGTACCGGGGTTGAGGCGAAAGTAAATAACAACCTTAGCCTGTGGGGGAATGTCGGTGTGCAACTAGGTGATAAAGGCTATAGCGATACTCAGGGCATGCTGGGAGTGAAATATAGCTGGTAAACCGTATAAGCCGCATGTCGAGATGGCATGCGGCTTAATATTGCCGACTTCAAACGGCTTTTAAAGCCTCCCTTTTATCCGCGATCGCGGATATCGCAGCGTTTATCCCGTAGAGCGGATAAGATCTGTTTCCAGATTGACTTTATCCTCACTAAAGGATAAAACTGATAATATCCCCTTAAGCGGATAAATTTGCTGTGGACGTATGACATGATGAGCTTTCAGAAGATCTATAGCCCAACGCAATTAGCGAATGCAATGAAACTGGTTCGCCAGCAAAATGGCTGGACGCAGAGCGAGCTGGCGAAAAAAATCGGCATTAAGCAGGCGACGATTTCCAATTTCGAAAACAACCCTGACAATACCACGCTCACGACATTTTTTAAGATTTTACAGTCGCTTGAACTCTCAATGACACTATGCGACACGAAAAATGCCTCGCCAGAATCAACAGAACAGCAAGATCTGGAGTGGTAATGCCTAAACTTGTCACTTGGATGAACAACCAGCGGGTAGGCGAGTTAACGAAGTTAGCCAACGGCGCGCACACCTTTAAGTATGCACCGGAGTGGTTAGCCAGCCGTTATGCCAGACCGTTGTCACTTTCGCTGCCATTGCAGAGGGGGAATATCACCTCTGATGCCGTATTTAACTTCTTCGATAACTTGTTACCCGATAGCCCGATTGTACGTGACCGGATCGTTAAACGTTATCATGCCAAATCCAGACAACCGTTTGATTTATTGTCAGAAATAGGGCGAGACAGCGTTGGTGCCGTGACGTTAATACCCGAAGACGAAACCGTAACGCGTCCGATAATGGCATGGGAAAAGCTTACTGAAGCCAGACTTGAAGAAGTATTAACGGCTTATAAAGCAGATATCCCGCTAGGCATGATTAGAGAAGAAAATGACTTTCGCATCTCGGTTGCTGGCGCACAGGAGAAGACAGCACTGCTCAGAATAGGCAATGACTGGTGCATTCCGAAAGGAATAACGCCGACGACGCACATCATTAAATTACCGATTGGGGAAATCAGGCAGCCCAATGCGACGCTCGATCTCAGCCAAAGCGTTGATAATGAGTATTACTGTCTGCTGCTGGCGAAAGAACTTGGGTTGAATGTTCCGGACGCAGAAATCATTAAAGCGGGAAATGTGCGCGCGTTAGCGGTCGAACGTTTTGACAGGCGTTGGAATGCTGAGCGAACGGTTTTACTTCGCTTGCCACAGGAGGATATGTGTCAGACATTCGGTTTACCTTCATCGGTGAAATATGAATCAGATGGAGGCCCAGGCATCGCGCGGATCATGGCTTTTTTGATGGGGTCCAGCGAGGCGCTGAAAGATCGCTATGATTTTATGAAATTCCAGGTCTTTCAGTGGTTGATTGGCGCAACGGATGGCCATGCAAAAAACTTCTCCGTATTTATTCAGGCTGGCGGCAGTTATCGACTCACGCCATTTTACGACATCATTTCAGCATTTCCGGTATTGGGTGGCGCGGGAATACACATCAGCGATCTCAAACTGGCAATGGGGCTTAACGCATCCAAAGGCAAAAAAACGGCAATCGATAAAATTTATCCGCGACATTTTTTGGCGACAGCAAAGGTGCTGAGATTCCCGGAAGTGCAGATGCATGAAATCCTGAGTGACTTTGCCAGAATGATTCCGGCAGCACTGGATAACGTGAAGACTTCATTACCGACAGATTTTCCAGAGAACGTGGTGACGGCAGTTGAAACCAATGTGTTGAGGTTGCACGGTCGGTTAAGCCGAGAATACGGTATTAAGTAAGAGTAAGATATGGGGTTTGGTCGTTGTTAATGAGCAGGACAAATCATGACCGCCAACGACTAGATTCTTCCTTGGTTTATGTTGGTGCGCATAATGTATATTATGTTAAATCGCATCTGAGTGATACGAAGTGATTTTCCGGTAGTCGTTATTCGTTCAGGGTTCCAGAACTTAAGCCTCTCCTCTTTCATAATTGGCCTGTGCATGCCGGATATAGGCTGGCTGGTATGCAGATTTGCCGTTTGCCGCATCTTCCCAGCGTTGAAGACTCAAGCTGGTAAACCGCGTGCAAATGAGCACGCCCTCTTTCCATCAACACTTCAGATAGAAAATGCAGGTGACCAAAAAGACACCCAGTTTGTCATTACCCCACCGCTTTTTTCCATGCAAGGTAAAAAAGAGAATACGCTGCGGATAATCAACGCCACTAATCATCAGTTACCAGGCGACCGTGAAAGCCTGTTCTGGGTGAATGTTAAAGCTATTCCTGCTATGGAAAAAGACCAGAAGAATGAGAATACATTACAGCTGGCAATTATTAGCCGCATAAAAATGTTTTATCGCCCCACGAACCTGGCAATGGCACCTGAAGAAGCGCCTGCAATGCTTCGGTTTCGTCGCAGCGGTAGCAAACTCACTCTTATTAATCCAACGCCCTACTTCATTACCGTAACAAATATGAAAGCAGGAAATAGCAATCTCCCAAACACCATGGTGCCGCCAAAAGGTGAAGTATCGGTGGATATCCCGCATGCTGCCACCGGGGATATCAGTTTTCAGACGATCAATGATTACGGCGCATTAACTCCGCGTATTAAGGCAACCATGCAGTAAGCCAGTGACCTAATTAATAATAAACTCAATCGGAATTAATAATGACAGCCTTTCGTGCCGCATTTAAGGCATATCGTTTGCATCAGGTGTTACTACTGCCTCGCTTTGTACGGCTTACCATTGCCCTTGGCTTAGCAACTGCGGTATTTCCCGTTGACGCAGAGTATTATTTTAATCCACGGTTTTTAAGCAATGATCTTGCTGAATCTGTCGATTTATCCGCCTTTACTAAGGGACGCGAGGCACCACCTGGTACATATCGGATCGACATTTATTTGAACGACGAATTTATGACTAGTCGGGATATTACTTTTATTGCAGATGATAATAATGCAGATCTCATCCCATGCCTGAGTACAGATCTTCTTGTCAGTCTTGGCATAAAAAAATCTGCGTTATTAGACAATAAGGAACATTCAGCAGAAAAACATGTGCCGGACAACAGCGCATGCACACCACTTCAGGATCGTTTGGTCGACGCATCAACTGAGTTTGATGTTGGTCAGCAACATCTGTCACTCTCCGTTCCGCAAATTTATGTTGGCAGAATGGCTCGCGGCTATGTTTCTCCTGATCTGTGGGAAGAAGGAATAAATGCAGGGCTTCTAAACTATAGTTTTAATGGTAATTCTATTAATAATCGTAGTAACCATAATGCAGGAAAATCAAACTATGCATATTTGAATTTACAGAGTGGCATCAACATTGGTGGATTTGCCCCTATATTTCCAGACATCTGTTATCACTTAACCCATTACAAGCCCGCTGCCGCAGATATTCC
>NZ_JAYQWM010000116.1:0-8832 GCF_036662595.1 Escherichia sp. Lx600-2
AAATCGGCTCAAACATGAAGAAATGAAATGACTGAGTCAGCCGAGAAGAATTTCCCCGCTTATTCGCACCTTCCCTAGCAAAAGGAGTATATCAGAATATATCTACTGATGTACAAAACACAACAATAGCTTCATGATATATAAATACGTGATGACGAGTGGTACTCCGCATGGTTATTTAACTTCTCAGCACCACTAATGATCCTGAGCAACTTCGTATTTGGGCCATTACCATGGAGTAGAAAGCTGTGTCTGAGAATGCAGAATTTGAGAAAAGAATTCGCTTTCTTGGAGAGCTTCTGAAAATGGCACGCTAACAACGTTTTGTTAAAAAATGTGAATCACTTGCCGGGGCTGCATTTTCTATTCGAGGAGAATGTTGACGTAGATATTACAGAAATCTCAGCGCATCAGGATAAACTGCTACCTTAGGTCAACCACCAAAAGAAAATACAATACGTCCAGTTTGTATGCCTTTAATAACACATCTTCTAAATGTTGAAGAATTATCCCGCCTGCTGAAGAACGTTGCTCTGAGTGTGATAAACCTTTTTATTCTTGATGATGTCAGCGAGAAGATGGAATATATCCCCGACTGGGTCGTGGTTACCCGGTTAAACATCTGGTGGCGCTAATAAATCTGGCAAGTCACATTCTGTTGAATGCTGTGACAGTGCCTTACCGAGAGAGCGAAATTGTGGTGTTCTAGTGCATAGTCGCCACCATTCCGGATAATTCTATTACGTTGTTTTACAAGTTCTTTTACAGCGCAGATCTGTCGCTGACGTTGAATCAATAGCCTGGATTTCAGAACACAATGCCCGTTTGCTGGTTGTTCCGGCAGTAGCATTAATTCATTATCTGAATGAAATGTGTCAATCCACAGAAACCGCTGTCAATGACGCATTTTGTCGGACGTTAACACGAGAAAGTCTGGCTATTCCGTAATGCCATCTTATTTCGTAATGGATTGAGAATGCTGGATTTTTAATTATATTACGCGCAGTATTAATCGCGTAAATGTTTTGCGGTCAGCAACGGTGGGGGATCCATTGTTCTGTTCAATGAATACCATCATACATTTGAATCAGGAGTCGGTATGATGATTTTGGTGACGGGGGGCGCACGGAGCGGGAAGAGTCGCCACGCAGAGGCGCTTATTGGGGACTCTTCACAGGTTCTGTATATCGCTACCTCGCAAATCCTTGATGATGAGATGGCTGCACGGATAGAACATCATCGGCAAGGCCGCCCGGAGCACTGGCGCACAGTGGAGCGCTGGCAACATCTTGATGAATTAATTCATGCAGACATTAACCCGAATGAGGTTGTGTTGCTTGAATGCGTTACCACAATGGTGACTAATCTGTTGTTTGATTATGGCGGCGATAAAGACCCTGATGAATGGGATTATCAGGCGATGGAACAGGCGATTAATGCTGAGATTCAGTCGTTGATTGCTGCCTGCCAACGTTGCCCCGCAAAGGTTGTATTAGTGACTAACGAAGTGGGAATGGGGATTGTGCCGGAGAGTCGTCTGGCACGACATTTTCGTGATATTGCCGGGCGGGTAAATCAGCAGTTGGCCGCTGCGGCAAATGAAGTATGGCTGGTGGTTTCGGGTATTGGAGTAAAAATCAAATGAGTAAATTATTTTGGGCGATGCTCTCATTTATTACGCGTCTGCCTGTACCGCGTCGCTGGTCCCAGGGACTGGATTTCGAGCATTATTCTCGCGGTATTATTACTTTTCCTTTGATTGGATTATTGCTTGGCGCGATTAGCGGGCTGGTCTTCATGGTGCTGCAGGCATGGTGTGGCGCACCACTGGCGGCACTGTTTAGCGTACTTGTGCTGGTGCTGATGACCGGGGGATTCCATCTGGACGGCCTCGCTGATACCTGTGATGGCGTATTTTCTGCACGTAGCCGCGATCGCATGTTGGAAATCATGCGTGATAGCCGTTTAGGCACCCACGGCGGTCTGGCATTGATTTTTGTGGTACTGGCAAAGATTCTGGTGTTAAGCGAGTTGGCTCTGCGTGGCGAATCGATCCTTGCATCGCTGGCGGCAGCATGTGCGGTCAGCCGCGGGACTGCCGCATTATTGATGTATCGTCATCGTTATGCGCGGGAAGAAGGGCTTGGCAATGTGTTCATTGGCAAAATTGATGGGCGACAAACCTGCGTCACACTCGGCTTAGCCGCTATTTTTGCTGCCGTATTATTGCCGGGTATGCATGGTGTGGCTGCTATGGTGGTGACGATGGTGGCGATTTTCATCCTCGGTCAGCTTCTCAAACGTACGCTGGGCGGGCAAACGGGCGATACGCTGGGAGCAGCCATAGAGCTTGGTGAACTGGTCTTCCTGCTGGCACTGCTATAAAGAGACGTGAGATGCAAATACTTGCCGATTTACTGAATACGATCCCAGCCATCGATTCTACCGCTATGTCGCGTGCACAACGGCATATTGACGGGTTACTCAAACCTGTTGGTAGCCTGGGAAAGCTGGAGGTGCTTGCCATACAACTGGCAGGAATGCCGGGGTTGAATGGCATACCGCATGTGGGCAAAAAAGCGGTACTGGTTATGTGTGCCGATCACGGCGTCTGGGAGGAAGGGGTCGCTATTTCTCCAAAAGAAGTGACAGCCATACAGGCTGAAAATATGACCCGTGGAACAACCGGCGTGTGTGTGCTGGCAGAACAAGCGGGCGCTGACGTCCACGTAATTGATGTTGGTATTGATACTGCTGAGCCTATCCCCGGGCTTATCAACATGCGTGTCGCACGAGGTAGCAGCAATATTGCTTCAGCTCCGGCAATGAGTCGCCGTCAGGCTGAAAAGTTGCTTTTGGACGTCATATGTTATACGCAGGAGCTGGCAAAAAACGGTGTCACGCTGTTTGGTGTAGGTGAACTGGGGATGGCAAACACGACACCGGCAGCAGCAATAGTCAGCACAATCACTGGCCGGGATCCTGAAGAAGTGGTTGGGATTGGCGCAAACCTGCCGACAGATAAACTGGCTAATAAAATTGATGTTGTGCGTCGGGCGATTACGTTGAATCAACCAAATCCTCAGGATGGTGTTGATGTCCTGGCAAAAGTGGGTGGATTTGATTTGGTCGGAATAGCTGGAGTGATGTTAGGTGCTGCTTCCTGCGGTTTACCCGTGTTGCTGGATGGATTTCTTTCTTATGCTGCTGCGCTCGCAGCCTGCCAGATGTCTCCTGCGATAAAACCGTATCTCATTCCTTCTCACCTGTCGGCAGAAAAAGGCGCGCGTATAGCGCTCTCGCATTTGGGGCTGGAGCCTTATCTCAATATGGAGATGCGTTTAGGTGAGGGGAGTGGCGCAGCTCTGGCGATGCCCATCATCGAAGCTGCCTGTGCGATATACAACAACATGGGCGAACTTGCTGCCAGTAATATTGTTCTACCGGGGAATACGACTTCTGATTTGAACAGTTAAAAACGAAAAGTCTGATAAAAGCTATACTTAACGGATAGCTTTCGCGACATAGGAAAGGGACATGATGCGTCGTGTAAATATTCTTTGCTCATTTGCTCTGCTTTTTGCCAGCCATACTAGCCTGGCGGTAACTTATCCATTACCTCCAGAGGGTAGCCGTTTAGTGGGGCAGTCGTTTACTGTAACTGTTCCTGATCACAATACCCAGCCGCTGGAGACTTTTGCCGCACAATACGGGCAAGGGTTAAGTAACATGCTGGAAGCGAACCCGGGCGCTGATGTTTTTTTGCCGAAGTCTGGCTCGCAACTCACCATTCCGCAGCAACTGATTTTGCCCGACACTGTTCGTAAAGGGATTGTTGTTAACGTCGCTGAGATGCGTCTTTATTACTACCCACCAGACAGTAATACTGTGGAAGTCTTTCCTATTGGTATCGGCCAGGCTGGGCGAGAAACCCCGCGTAACTGGGTGACTACCGTTGAACGTAAACAAGAAGCTCCAACCTGGACGCCAACGCCGAACACTCGGCGCGAATATGCGAAACGAGGGGAGAGTTTGCCCGCATTTGTTCCTGCGGGCCCCGATAATCCCATGGGGCTGTACGCGATTTATATTGGCAGGTTGTATGCCATCCATGGTACCAATGCCAATTTTGGTATTGGGCTCCGGGTAAGTCAGGGCTGTATTCGTCTGCGCAATGACGATATCAAATATCTGTTTGATAATGTTCCTGTTGGGACGCGTGTGCAAATTATCGACCAGCCAGTAAAATACACCACTGAACCAGATGGCTCGAACTGGCTGGAAGTTCATGAGCCGTTGTCGCGCAATCGTGCAGAATATGAGTCTGACCGAAAAGTGCCATTGCCGGTAACCCCATCTTTGCGGGCGTTTATCAACGGGCAAGAAGTTGATGTAAATCGCGCAAATGCTGCGTTGCAACGTCGATCGGGAATGCCTGTGCAAATTAGTTCTGGTTCAAGACAGATGTTTTAAGAGCGTTGGTAATTAGAAAGCAAAAAGCCTGCTAGAAAGCAGGCTTTTTTGAATTTGGCTCCTCTGACTGGACTCGAACCAGTGACATACGGATTAACAGTCCGCCGTTCTACCGACTGAACTACAGAGGAATCGTGTGAACGGGGCGCATATTAATGGCAGTGCATGGTGATGTCAAAGGGTGAAATGCATTTTTTTGTTTGTTTGCTGTCAATTTCAACAAAGTGGTGAGCTTTCAATCTTATTGGGTAATGAACCATCGTGGTGCATACCCTCCTTTTATAGGGCAGGGGAACGCGACAGCTGATTAAAGGAGCAAATGACGAATCTATCATAATCTCTTATTTGACAGTTGGTTAGCTTGTACATCAACACCAAAATAAAACTGGCAAGCATCTTGCAATCTGGTTGTAAGTAATGGCGGCACTTGGGCCGATTCTTAAAAACCGGAGGCAACATGAACTTCAGACGCCTGAAATACTTCGTAAAAATTGTAGATATTGGTAGCCTGACCCAGGCTGCTGAAGTATTGCATATCGCACAACCAGCGCTCAGCCAGCAGGTTGCCACACTGGAAGGTGAGTTAAATCAACAACTTTTGATCCGTACAAAGCGGGGCGTTACACCAACAGACGCCGGAAAAATTCTCTATACCCATGCGCGGGCCATTTTACGTCAGTGTGAACAGGCCCAACTGGCGGTGCATAACGTTGGTCAGGCATTATCGGGGCAAGTCTCGATTGGCTTTGCACCAGGAACCGCTGCGTCATCCATCACCATGCCCTTATTACAGGCGGTTCGCGCTGAATTTCCGGAGATCGTTATCTATCTTCATGAAAATAGTGGTGCAGTGCTTAACGAAAAATTGATAAATCACCAACTCGATATGGCGGTGATTTATGAGCATTCCCCTGTGGCTGGTGTATCCAGTCAGGCTTTGCTGAAAGAAGATCTTTTTCTGGTAGGAACTCAAGATTGCCCGGGGCAAAGCGTTGATGTGAATGCTATTGCGCAAATGAACCTCTTTCTCCCCAGTGATTACAGTGCTATTAGACTTCGTGTTGATGAGGCTTTTTCCCTACGGCGACTCACGGCAAAAGTTATTGGTGAAATTGAGTCTATTGCCACGCTTACCGCAGCGATTGCCAGCGGCATGGGCGTTGCAGTATTACCCGAATCGGCCGCGCGTTCGTTATGTGGCGCAGTAAATGGGTGGATGTCACGCATTACCACTCCTTCCATGAGTCTCTCTTTGTCATTAAATTTACCCGCCAGAGCGAACTTATCGCCACAGGCACAGGCAGTGAAAGAGTTGTTAATGTCAGTGATTAGTTCTCCAGTGATGGAAAAAAGGCAGTGGCAATTGGTGAGCTAAGTGTTATATCGGGATGGAATAAGATGCGGGTTTTTATTATTTGTTATGCCGGGCATTAGACTTTAACAATAACGGGAAATCTGAACTGCCCGGAGTTTACCGTGAATTTCCAACAACTAAAGATAATCCGCGAGGCTGCACGTCAGGATTACAACCTGACAGAGGTTGCGAATATGCTTTTTACCTCACAGTCAGGCGTCAGCCGTCATATTCGGGAACTGGAGGATGAACTTGGCATCGAAATATTTGTTCGACGAGGTAAGCGACTGCTGGGCATGACTGAACCGGGCAAAGCATTACTGGTCATTGCAGAACGTATTCTGAATGAAGCCAGTAATGTTCGTCGGCTTGCAGACCTGTTTACCAACGATACGTCTGGCGTTCTCACTATTGCAACGACGCATACTCAGGCACGTTATAGCTTGCCAGAGGTCATTAAAGCTTTTCGCGAACTTTTCCCGGAGGTTCGGCTCGAGCTAATCCAGGGGACGCCACAGGAAATTGCGACATTGTTGCAAAATGGCGAAGCTGATATTGGTATCGCCAGCGAGCGTTTGAGTAATGACCCGCAGCTCGTCGCCTTCCCGTGGTTTCGTTGGCACCATAGTTTGCTTGTTCCACACGATCATCCCTTGACGCAAATTTCACCATTGACGCTGGAATCAATAGCGAAGTGGCCGTTAATCACTTACCGACAGGGGATTACGGGGCGCTCACGTATTGATGACGCATTTGCCCGCAAAGGTTTGCTGGCAGATATTGTATTAAGTGCGCAGGATTCTGATGTCATTAAAACCTATGTTGCTCTTGGGCTTGGGATCGGATTAGTTGCCGAGCAATCCAGTGGCGAACAAGAGGAAGAGAATTTAATCCGCCTGGATACGCGGCATCTTTTTGATGCTAATACTGTCTGGTTGGGACTGAAGCGAGGACAACTTCAGCGTAACTATGTCTGGCGCTTTCTGGAACTTTGTAATGCAGGACTGTCAGTTGAGGATATCAAGCGGCAGGTGATGGAAAGCAGTGAAGAGGAAATTGATTATCAGATATAGCAAAAATCCCGCTATAAAAGCGGGCTTTTCAGGAATTTGGCTCCTCTGACTGGACTCGAACCAGTGACATACGGATTAACAGTCCGCCGTTCTACCGACTGAACTACAGAGGAATCGTTGTTGAGGCACATCTTAACGGCGAAAAATCTTTTGTCAAACCCGATTTTTAAATTCCCCAACTGTTTGCCGTTTCTATCAACAGTTTGTTGCATTTGCAGACAATTTGTTGGCGAAAATCTTTGCAGCTTTGCTGATTCTCCCTCATTATTTGAAATGTGGTTTCACTTTCTGCAATTAAGGTCGGCTTTGAATATCTCCTCTGCTTTACGCCAGGTTGTTCACGGCACTCGCTGGCACGCTAAACGCAAGAGCTACAAAGTGTTGTTCTGGCGCGAGATAACCCCGCTTGCTGTTCCTATCTTCATGGAGAATGCCTGTGTCCTGTTGATGGGGGTTCTGAGCACTTTTCTGGTCAGCTGGCTGGGAAAAGATGCGATGGCCGGCGTGGGATTGGCGGACAGCTTCAATATGGTCATTATGGCTTTTTTTGCTGCTATCGATCTTGGTACTACTGTCGTTGTGGCATTTAGTCTCGGTAAGCGGGATCGACGACGAGCGAGGGTGGCGACGCGGCAGTCATTGGTGATCATGACGTTGTTTGCCGTACTGTTGGCAACGCTTATTCATCATTTTGGCGAGCAAATTATTGATTTCGTCGCGGGTGATGCCACGACAGAAGTTAAAGCACTGGCGTTGACTTATCTGGAGCTGACGGTACTCAGTTATCCAGCAGCTGCCATCACTCTAATTGGTAGCGGGGCACTTCGTGGTGCAGGGAATACGAAAATACCGCTACTGATTAACGGTAGCCTGAATATTCTTAATATTATTATTAGCGGCATATTGATTTACGGCCTTTTCTCCTGGCCGGGACTGGGATTTGTCGGGGCTGGGTTGGGTTTAACCATTTCTCGTTATATTGGCGCAGTTGCAATTTTGTGGGTGTTGGCGATTGGTTTTAATCCTGCGCTAAGGATTTCGTTAAAGAGCTATTTTAAACCGCTGAATTTTAGCATTATCTGGGAAGTCATGGGGATTGGTATTCCAGCGAGTGTCGAATCAGTGTTATTTACCAGTGGTCGGTTATTAACCCAAATGTTCGTTGCCGGGATGGGGACCAGTGTTATTGCCGGAAATTTTATCGCGTTTTCAATTGCGGCTCTTATCAACTTACCCGGAAGTGCGCTCGGCTCTGCTTCTACGATCATTACAGGCCGAAGGTTGGGGGTAGGGCAGATAGCGCAAGCAGAGATTCAGTTGCGGCATGTGTTCTGGCTTTCCACTCTTGGATTAACGGCCATCGCCTGGCTAACGGCTCCCTTTGCCGGGGTTATGGCATCGTTTTACACCCAGGATCCACAGGTTAAACATGTCGTTGTGATTCTGGTTTGGCTAAATGCTTTATTTATGCCTATTTGGTCCGCTTCATGGGTGCTACCCGCTGGATTTAAGGGGGCTCGTGACGCCCGTTACGCTATGTGGGTTTCTATGTTGAGCATGTGGGGTTGCCGGGTTGTCGTCGGTTATGTGCTGGGCATCATGCTTGGCTGGGGTGTGGTTGGTGTCTGGATGGGAATGTTTGCCGACTGGGCTGTGCGGGCCGTGCTGTTTTACTGGCGAATGGTTACTGGACGTTGGCTGTGGAAATACCCTCGACCCGAACCGCAAAAGTGTGAAAAAAAGCCAGCTGTGTCGGAATAAACGACAAAATGCAGATTATTTCAGCAAACGATTTCAAATTTAAAAAACAGGCTTTGACATTGTGGGTGGGCATCGCTAATATTCGCCTCGTTCTCACGATTCCTCTGTAGTTCAGTCGGTAGAACGGCGGACTGTTAATCCGTATGTCACTGGTTCGAGTCCAGTCAGAGG
>NZ_JAYQWM010000117.1:0-8663 GCF_036662595.1 Escherichia sp. Lx600-2
CCATTGTCCTTATATAAAAGATCCCATTATACGCAGTTATATCCATTCTGATGAAGATAACAAGTTCGATGATTTTATGCGTCAACATCGATTCAGTGAGGTGAATTTCGATACCCAACAGATGATCGATTTTATTAACAGATTTAATATGAATAAATGGCTGATTGATAAAAATAACAATTTTTTTATCCAACTTATCGATCAGGCCTTACGATCAACGGATGATATGATCAAAGCAAATGCCTGGCATCTTTATAAAGAGTGGATTCGTAGTGATGATGTTTCACCTTTATTTATAGAAATTGAAGATAATTTAAGAACCTTTAACACGAATGAATTAACACGAAACGATAATATCTTTATCCTGTTCTCCTCTGTCGATGATGGGCCAGTTATGGTGGTAAGCTCCCAGCGCTTACATGATATGTTGAATCCTACAAAAGATACTAATTGGAATTCCACGTATATCTACAAATCCAGACATGAGATATTGCCTGTTAATCTTACTCCGGAAACACTTTTCGGCTCCAAATCTCAGGATAAACATGCGCTTTTCCCAATTTTTACTGCGAGTTGGCGAGCTAATCGCATAAAGAATAAAGGTATTTAAGTAAAGGAAAACATCACCGTTCCTGGCATCATGGGCGGTGATGCCCCTATGGTTGCCCTCGCCAGCACGGGCATCGGCAAAGCGTAAGGTTCAACAGCGTTTTACCACTTCATGCGATTGTTGCGTTTTTGTTGCGCATTAGATCACTTAATTTGCTTTACATCTCCCGTAAACACTTTTCTGCGATACAATGCCTTTACGTTATGTAACGGAGAGTTCGGCATGTCACACCCCGCGTTAACGCAACTGCGTGCGCTGCGCTATTTTACAGAGATCCCTGCCCTGGATCCGCAACTGCTCGACTGGCTGTTGCTGGAAGATTCCATGACAAAACGTTTTGAACAGCAGGGAAAAACGGTGAGCGTGACGATGATCCGCGAAGGGTTTGTCGAGCAGAATGAAATCCCCGAAGAACTGCCGCTGCTGCCGAAAGAGTCTCGTTACTGGTTACGTGAAATTTTGTTATGTGCCGATGGTGAACCGTGGCTTGCCGGTCGTACCGTCGTTCCTGTGTCAACGTTAAGCGGACCGGAGCTGGCGTTACAAAAATTGGGTAAAACGCCGTTAGGACGCTATCTGTTCACATCATCGACATTAACCCGGGACTTTATTGAGATAGGCCGTGATGCCGGACTGTGGGGGCGACGTTCCCGTCTGCGATTAAGCGGTAAACCGCTGTTGCTAACAGAACTGTTTTTACCGGCGTCACCGTTGTACTAAGAGGAAAAAAATATGGAGTGGAGTCTGACGCAGAATAAGCTGCTGGCGTTTCATCGCTTAATGCGTACGGATAAGCCAATTGGCGCGTTACTGCTGCTCTGGCCAACATTATGGGCGTTGTGGGTGGCGACACCGGGCGTTCCCCAGCTCTGGATCCTGGCGGTGTTTGTCGCGGGTGTCTGGCTGATGCGCGCTGCCGGATGTGTGGTGAATGATTATGCTGACCGCAAGTTTGATGGTCATGTTAAGCGCACGGCGAACCGACCGCTTCCCAGCGGCGCGGTAACGGAGAAAGAGGCGCGCGCGCTGTTTGTAGTGCTGGTATTGATTTCATTTTTACTGGTGCTGACGCTGAATACGATGACTATTCTGTTGTCGATTGCCGCGCTGGCGCTGGCGTGGGTATACCCATTTATGAAGCGGTATACCCATCTACCGCAAGTGGTGCTGGGCGCGGCGTTTGGCTGGTCGATTCCAATGGCTTTTGCTGCTGTGAGTGAGTCGGTGCCATTGAGTTGCTGGTTAATGTTCCTCGCCAATATTCTCTGGGCGGTGGCTTACGACACGCAGTATGCGATGGTTGACCGTGATGATGATGTGAAGATTGGCATTAAATCCACCGCAATCCTGTTCGGCCAATACGATAAATTGATTATTGGTATTTTGCAGATTGGCGTACTGGCGCTGATGGCGATTATCGGTGAGTTAAATGGCTTAGGCTGGGGATATTACTGGTCAATTCTGGTGGCTGGCGCGCTGTTTGTTTATCAACAAAAACTGATTGCCAACCGCGAGCGCGAAGCCTGCTTTAAAGCATTTATGAATAATAACTATGTTGGTCTGGTACTGTTTTTAGGGCTGGCAATGAGTTACTGGCATTTCTGATGATGTAAAAAAGCCGGATGATCATCCGGCTTTCTTCTGGGCTGCCTGATGCGTTGCGCTTCTCAGGCCTACACAACAGATCGCAATTTATTGAATTTGCAGATTATGGAAGGCCGGATAAGGCGTTTGCGCCGCATCCGGCAATTCTCTCTGATTACCCTTCGCCCTGCGTCGCACTCTCAATCGTCAAACGCACGTCTGATGTAATCAACTCCGCCAGCAACTGATAAACCTTCATCGTTTCTGCCGGTTCGGCATCGCCGCTATCGCTGATATACCCTTCATCACGCAGCGTCAGCACCAGAGAACTGAACACCGCCTTGTCGAAGAATTCCGGCGCGTTGATGCCGTGCAGCACGGAGAGACGTTGCGCGACGGTGCGGCTCTCTTTCTCCAGCGTACCGCGGTTGATCGACGGGTTGGCGCTCAACAGCCAGAAGGTAATGGCATAACGTTGCAGCGTTTCGCGCGCGCCTGCGGCGAGCAGCTGCAGCGTGCGAGAATGCGCCGGGTTGATATGCAACTCATCATCTTGCAGGGTAATCAGTCCCTGACGTTGCATCTCATTTGCCAGCGCATCAATAACGTCCGGCAACTCGTCGCGATCCCAGCGCAGGAACAGCTCCGCTTTCAGCATTGGGTAAAGCACATTGACGTGCTCCATCAATACGTCGCGGGAGATGTGGCGATGCTGGGTGACAATTGCCGCCATCAGCGAAGGCAGCACCAACATATGCGCAATGTTGTTGCGATAGTAGGTCATCAGCACCGCTTGCTCGCGCGGTAGAATGATGATGTCGCCGATAGTGTCTTTCTCGACTTCAAACTTGTTCATTTGCAGCGCGTGATCGATAAGCTCGCTGGCGCTGGCTGAAGGAACGGTCGAGTCCGTGGAGTAAGGTACGTTGCGCATCAGATCCAGGTAGCAGTTGAGTTGCTCGGTTAACTGCTCGCGGGTGAGTGAGCGCTGACGTGACGCCAGTAGCGCAGTACAGCACAGGTTCATGGCGTTTGCCGCGCCTGCGTTGTTAATGCGTACCATCAGATCGGCAGCAATATTATTGACCGTCGGCGTTAACCATGCTGGACGCACCGCTTCGATGGGATCGATAGATTCACGCCAGTCAGGTACATGCTGGTTAAGGTAGGTCATCAACGGCATTGGTTCACCGAAGTTGACGTAACCCTGACCGAGATTACGCAGCTTGCTTAAACCGCGCAGCATCTGCGGCAGGCTCTCTTTCTCTTTCGTCGCGCCGCGCAGTTCTTTGGCGTAAGTACCCACTTCCATGACGTGCTCATAACCGATATAGATCGGAATCAGCGTAATCGGACGCGTGCCGCCACGCAGCATCGCCTGAATGGTCATCGACAGCGTACCAGTTTTCGGATCCAGCAAACGCCCCGTACGGGAACGACCGCCTTCTACGAAGTACTCGACGGAATAACCACGGCTGAACAGTTCGCCGAGATACTCACGGAAAACGGTGGAATAGAGCTTATTGCCTTTAAAAGTACGGCGAATAAAGAACGCACCCAGACGGCGGAAAATCGGCCCTGCCGGCCAGAAGTTCAGGTTGATCCCGGCGGCGATATGCGGCGGCACCAGCCCCTGGTGATACAGCACGTAAGAAAGCAGCAGGTAGTCCATGTGACTGCGGTGGCAAGGCACATACACCAGCTCATGACCGTCGTGGGCCAACTGGCGAACGCGCTCGGCGTTATGGACGTTGATACCCTGGTAAAGTCGGTTCCAGGTGAAGCCCAGAATGCGGTCAGTCAGGCGGATCATCTCGTAAGAGAAATTCGCCGCAATCTCTTCCATCAGCGCAATCGCGTTCTGCTGCGCTTTTTCATGGGAGATTTTTTTGCTGCGCGCTTCATCTTCTACCGCTTTGGCAATGGCGCGGGAGGCGAGCAGCTTATTAAACAGATCCTGACGAGCAGGCAGACGTGGACCCACGGCAGCCAGACGTTGACGGGCAAAGTGCATACGCGCCACGCGCGCCAGTTTCTGCGCGATAGTTTTATCCGTGCCGTGTTCATCCGCCATACGGCGCAGCGAAACTGACGGCGAGAAACGCACAAAACTGTCGCGACCGAGCCACAGTACAGCGAAAAATTTCTGTACGCCGTTAAGCATACGCAGCGGCGGGTTCACTTCGCCTTTTTCACGCCCTGGCGCGCGACCAAACATCACCGATACTGGCACCATCTGCACATCCAGATTTGGGTTGCTACGGTGCAAATCGAGATAGTCGTGGAACAGCTTAATAGACTCTTCTTTCGGCGTGTAATAGGTGAATACACGCGGCCCGCCGTGAATGAACACATAGCGCGGCAGTAGCGTGCCGTCGATTTCCAGCGGCTCTAACGGGTCAGGCAGGTCATGTGCCAGACACTGGGCGCGCAACGTCAGCAAGTCTGCTTTCGAGTTGTACGGTAAAACGTACATAATTGGACGAGAGGTATCCAGCCCCAGTTCCGGGGCAGGATCTGCCGGAATAGACTTGCTTTTTACCAGGATGCTTAATGGTAAATTCAGTAATTTGTAGTAAATTCGTGGCCAGCCGGACATAAACGATGTAAAGCCTCTGGTTAATAATGCAAATGCGCGGCAAGGATAGCAGAAAGTCATGGGAAATTCTGTGGTATCCGCTCATGTTTCGCGCGGCGTTACGCAAACCCGAATCATCGGATTTAACGGTACACTGATATTGACGCTCATAATGTAAAAAGGTTCTTTCAATGGCCAATAATACCACTGGATTCACCCGAATTATCAAAGCTGCTGGCTATTCCTGGAAAGGTTTACGCGCTGCATGGATCAACGAAGCGGCATTCCGTCAGGAAGGCGTAGCGGTATTGTTGGCGGTGGTCATCGCCTGCTGGCTGGATGTGGACGCGATTACCCGCGTGCTGCTTATCAGCTCCGTCATGCTGGTGATGATTGTGGAAATCCTCAATAGCGCCATCGAAGCAGTGGTTGACCGAATTGGCTCTGAATACCATGAGCTTTCCGGACGAGCTAAAGATATGGGATCCGCCGCGGTGCTGATTGCGATTATCGTCGCCGTGATAACCTGGTGCATCCTGTTATGGTCGCATTTTGGATAACCCTTCCAGAATTCGATAAATCTCTGGTTTATTGTGCAGTTTATGGTTCCAAAATCGCCTTTTGCTGTATATACTCACAGCATAACTGTATATACACCCAGGGGGCGGAATGAAAGCGTTAACGGCCAGGCAACAAGAGGTGTTTGATCTCATCCGTGATCACATCAGCCAGACAGGTATGCCGCCGACGCGTGCGGAAATCGCGCAGCGTTTGGGGTTCCGTTCCCCAAACGCGGCTGAAGAACATCTGAAGGCGCTGGCACGCAAAGGCGTAATTGAAATTGTTTCCGGCGCATCACGCGGGATTCGTCTGTTGCAGGAAGAGGAAGAAGGGTTGCCGCTGGTAGGTCGTGTGGCTGCCGGTGAACCGCTTCTGGCGCAACAGCATATTGAAGGTCATTATCAGGTCGATCCTTCCTTGTTCAAGCCGAATGCTGATTTCCTGCTGCGCGTCAGCGGGATGTCGATGAAAGATATCGGCATTATGGATGGCGACTTGCTGGCAGTGCATAAAACTCAGGATGTACGTAACGGTCAGGTCGTTGTCGCACGTATTGATGACGAAGTTACCGTTAAGCGCCTGAAAAAACAGGGCAATAAAGTCGAACTGTTGCCAGAAAATAGCGAGTTTAAACCAATTGTCGTTGACCTTCGTCAGCAGAGCTTCACCATTGAAGGGCTGGCGGTTGGCGTTATTCGCAACGGCGACTGGCTGTAACATATCTCTGAGACCGCGATGCCGCCTGGCGTCGCGGTTTGTTTTTCATCTCTCTTCATCAGGCTTGTCTGCATGGCATTCCTCACTTCATCTGATAAAGCACTTTGGCATCTCGCCTTACCCATGATTTTCTCCAATATCACCGTTCCGTTGCTGGGACTGGTCGATACGGCGGTTATTGGTCATCTTGATAGTCCGGTTTATTTGGGCGGCGTGGCGGTTGGTGCAACGGCGACCAGCTTTCTCTTTATGTTGTTGCTGTTTTTACGCATGAGCACCACCGGGCTGACTGCGCAGGCTTATGGTGCCAAAAATCCTCAGGCATTAGCCCGTGCGCTGGTGCAACCTTTGCTGTTGTCGTTGGGGGCTGGGGCGTTAATTGCGCTGCTGCGTACGCCGATTATCGATCTGGCGCTGCATATTGTTGGCGGTAGTGAAGCAGTCCTGGAACAGGCGCGGCGCTTTCTTGAAATCCGCTGGTTAAGCGCACCGGCGTCGCTGGCGAATCTGGTATTACTTGGTTGGTTACTCGGCGTGCAATATGCCCGTGCGCCAGTAATTTTGTTAGTGGTCGGCAATATCCTCAACATTGTGCTGGATGTCTGGCTGGTGATGGGACTGCATATGAACGTGCAGGGCGCGGCGCTGGCGACGGTTATTGCGGAATATGCAACATTGCTGATTGGTCTGCTAATGGTGCGTAAAATCTTCAAACTACGCGGAATTTCCGGCGAAATGCTGAAAACTGCCTGGCGAGGAAACTTCCGTCGCTTGCTGGCGCTTAACCGCGATATCATGCTGCGTTCGCTGTTGTTGCAACTCTGTTTCGGCGCGATCACCGTACTTGGTGCGCGACTGGGGAGTGACATTATCGCTGTAAACGCGGTTCTGATGACGCTACTCACCTTTACCGCCTATGCGCTGGATGGTTTTGCCTACGCGGTTGAAGCACATTCCGGTCAGGCATACGGTGCGCGCGACGGTAGCCAGTTGCTGGATGTCTGGCGGGCAGCGTGCCGCCAGTCGGGGATCGTAGCGTTACTGTTTTCGGTGGTTTATTTGCTGGCAGGGGAACACATCATTGCGTTGCTGACGTCGTTAACCCAGATTCAGCAGCTGGCCGACCGCTATCTTATCTGGCAGGTGATTTTGCCGTTGGTTGGCGTCTGGTGTTATCTGCTGGACGGCATGTTTATAGGCGCAACGCGTGCCGCCGAAATGCGTAACAGTATGGCGGTGGCCGCCGCAGGTTTTGCGCTGACGCTCCTTACGCTGCCGTGGCTGGGCAATCATGGTTTGTGGCTGGCGTTAACCGTCTTTCTGGCGTTGCGCGGGCTTTCTCTGGCGGCTATCTGGCAGCGTCACTGGCGCAATGGTACCTGGTTTGTCGCAACGTGACGGTTAAAAATTCTGAATAAATAATCCTAAGCCAAATTGCTGACTACACTTAATCTCACGTTCAGAAGAAAAGTGAACGTACTCTCATTCACAACCTAACGATGAGGTCTTGATTATGAATAAAGATGAAGCCGGCGGTAACTGGAAACAGTTTAAAGGTAAAGTGAAAGAGCAATGGGGCAAACTGACCGATGATGATATGACGATCATTGAAGGTAAACGTGATCAACTGGTCGGTAAAATCCAGGAACGTTATGGTTATCAGAAAGATCAGGCAGAAAAAGAGGTCGTGGATTGGGAAACCCGCAATGAATATCGCTGGTAATTAATCCCTCCTGCCCGACGTGTACAAGGATGTACGCCCTCTTAACGTGATTTCTTTTTCACCTGTACAGAGTGATCATGCTGGCACTGTTCAGGATGACGACACGCTTCCACTTCCACGCATGCCGCACAGAGCCCATGTGCTTCAATCACATTATGCCGCAGGGCAAACCCCATTTTTGCCGCCAGTGTATGCATAATGTCTTCCACGCCTTCTGCACACTCTTCTTTCACTGCGCCGCAGCGATCGCAAATAAACATGGCTGACGTATGGGTGGGCTGGTCGAACAGATGACAGAGCACATAACTGTTGGTGGATTCCACCTTATGCACAAAACCTTGCTCAAGCAGAAAATCCAGCGCGCGATAAACCGTTGGCGGCTTGGCTTGCGGTTCAGCTTCGCGCAGCAAATCAAGCAGATCGTAAGCGCTGATAGCGCCATCCTGCAGACTCATCAGGCGCAACACTTCCAGGCGCTGTGGAGTCAGGCGCACATTACGCTGCGCGCAGATTTTTTCAGCCTGCGCTAATAACTCCTGCGTTGTGGTCTTTTCCATCGGGCACCTCAAAGTGGGGGTTAAGAATGTCCTTACTTTACCATGTTCCAGGAAAAACACCGAGAACCCTTATTGTTGCCGTAATGTTGCTTTTCTGTTTTGTAGGTAAGATGTTGTGTTGCCTGGCAGTACCATTATCAACACGATAATAATTAATAATTCATTTTTAAATAAATTGCTTCAAGTTAACTCGCTATTTATTTAACTGGGTTTAAACGCATACCTGTAGTTCAGAAATTATGAGCGATTTTTGATAGTGACCAGATGGCAAAAGAATTATAAGGAGGACACGGTACGACAAAAAAGGTAGGTGAATCATGTTGAAGATAATAC
>NZ_JAYQWM010000118.1:0-8450 GCF_036662595.1 Escherichia sp. Lx600-2
CTCATGATGTCCCTCTGGGATGCGCTCCGGATGAATATGATGATCTCATATCAGGAACTTGTTCGCACCTTCCCTAATTTCGATAGGTTCTCAGATGAGAATGATGACGGTGATACACAGATAAGAATCAATGAGCAATGAGGGTTGCCGGGCAACCCTCATTGAATAAAACAGGAATTACTTCGCTTCGCCGTTTTTCATTTCGCCCATAGCTTTCAGCTTTTTGGAGATATCGCGGCGTTCTTTGGAGAGCTCGGCATTTTTGATGATGTAATCGTCAACGCGATCTTCATAGTCACCTTTCATGCTGGCGATGATGCCCTGGATTGCTTCAACGCTCATCCCGGGCTTGATGTAATCGCTCAGGTTGTCCAGCAACAGGACGCGCTTCTGGTTGTCACGGATCTTTTTCTCAACGTCCTGAATTTCACGTTGCAGTTTGTTCTTACGACGGAACAGACGAACAAATTCCAGTACGTCCTGGAATGAAGGCTTGGTAGTTTCCATTTTTATACCCCTGATAATGTGAGAGTCGGATTCGTTTAAGCAACCGCTATTCGTTAGGGCCAACATTACTCATAGCTGCCGCAGATGACAATGCTTTTATCCCTTTTCACTATCATACCCTTTATCCTTGCTGAATCGAAGCAGCAGCAAGATGATTCTGAAGTTCAGGAATTATTTGCGCAAGGCCCGGCAAATCAGATTCGATAGCAACTCAAGCTGATGTGCCGTTTCCATGTTCAGCCACACATAACCATAGATTGGTGTTTCCACAACCTTCAGGTCATGGTGGTTATTCAGCAACTGACGCAGCTCTTCCACAGCATCGTTCAATTTTTCCGTATTGGCAAAAACCGGCTGCGGATTACCTTCGTACAGCGCATGAACAAGGCTCAGCAGTATTTGCTGCATCATGTGCTGGGTATCACGAAGTTTTTGCGCGTTCAATAACACGAAATGGCTGGGGCGCGTGGCCCAGTATGCATTGATTTGCAACTCCAGCATACAAACCAGATTGCGGTTAATGGTCTGGATACCTTCATATATCGATTTTGGAATTCGAGTTTCTTTGCTGGCGGGCGCAATCAGCCCACGCATTTTCACGGCATCGGTCAGGAGTTTTTGTAGATGGCTTTCCAGACGTGGGCGTTCGAGTAAGTTTGGTGAGAATGCAGATTGATAAACCCGATTATACTCGGTCAGACTTTTCGCCAGTTGAATGCGCCAGTGGATGAACGCCCGTTGTGGCCAGATACCGGTAAACAACATTGCCAGTAAAGAGCCGAGGATCACATCGCCGCTTCGCCATAACGCCGTATCAATTTCACCTGTCGGGGAACCCACAACAATTGCCAGCGTCACCCCAATCAATAATCCTTGATACGGTTTCTTGCCCAGTGCCAGCCAACCGCAAAGAAACATAGCCGCCGCGCACCAGACTAACATCAGCGGTAACGAAATTAACTCCAGTTGCAGAGCGATAAGACCTAAAATCGAACCCAACACCGTACCGCCAATACGTTCGAAGGCGCGAGGAACAACGTTACCCCAGAACGAGATTGGCCCCATAATCACCACCATGGTGACCAGCGGCCAGGTGCTTTCAGGGATAGTAAACAGGCGGATAATGAGAAAAGTGAGCAGGAATGCCAGCGCGACCCGAGTACCATGCACAATGCGGTAATGGCGGTATACCCGGATTTCAAACGGGCTTAATGACTTATCGGCACGCACGCAAAAACTCCGTAATGAAGATTAAAAGCGCTCATAACTCATCTGTCGGCCAGAAGGCGCGCCTCTGAATTATCCGACGGACAAACCGGGAACAGTGTAATTTCCCGGCAGGAGCGAAAAAATTGAAAGGCGCATCTTACTCTTTTCGCTTTCAAAAAAAGAGTGGTCATCGCGTTAACACACCGCCCTGAGATGAATTAGTGATGTTTTGGCTGCACCGCAACATACATTTCGATATCCCAGTACCCATCTTCCGCGCCATTGTTCAAATAAACCTCGAAGCAGGGCTTTGGTAACATTTCATAAGCACTGTCCTGCAAGAGGCTATTAAAGAACTGATACCAGGGTTTAGCAAAATCATCACCGACTACACGAGCCACCGCCACCGCATACTGACCACCTGAAATTTCTGTCAGAATGACGCCCTCACTGTTTTCGGGAAGCGTAAAGTTATTCGGTACCGTCACAACGGTGTCGCAGCGTAATTTTTCGGCGGGTGTTTCATCTGGATTGTCGTAATAGACAGCAACCCACTCCTTCGGCACAATATTTTTGTTATCTACCCACATCATCAACTGCTCAAAGCCTTTCTTTACCGTCTGTTCCCACGGGCCAACGAGATGGAAACCTGCAACGGTACGTTTCTCTTCCTGCTTAATCTCGTAGTTCATGACGCCTCCATTAACACTGTTTTTATATACAGTATAGTTGCAAAATTAAAACCACAAGGAATGAGTGTTGATTATGCGAGCAGACTCGCACTCCTGCCAGTCTGCTGCAAAAGAAAGGTCAGGCCTTATGGTGGAAATAATCACTCAGGCGGGAAAACATGCCGCCTTCCCCGACAGATTCCAGGGTAACCAGCGGCCAGTGCGCCACCTGTTTATCACGGTCGTAAAGTTCAATTTCCCCTACCCGCTGATGGGCGCTAATTGGCGCGGTGAGCTCTTTACCATCAAGGGTATATTTGGCTTTGATATGTGGAATTTCGGCTTTCGGTAGCACCATCCAGAACTCTTGTTCCGTTCCCAGGTCGATATTTTCTTTATCGCCATACCAGATGCGTTCCGTTCCGACCTTTTTCCCACGGTGCAAAATTTGCACCGTAGTAAAGTTTTGTTGCCCCCAACGCAGTAATTTTCTTGCCTCTTCCTCACGACCTTTTGCACTGTCAGCCCCCATTACCACTGCAATGAGACGACGCTGCCCATCTACAGCCGAAGCAATGAGATTAAACCCGGCACCAGAAGTATGACCCGTTTTCAGGCCGTCAACATTCATGGTTTTATCCCACAACAACCCGTTACGGTTTTGCTGGGTGATACCGTTCCAGGTGAGACTTTTCTCACTGTACATATGATAAAACTCGGGCTCGCCGTGGATGATAGCGCGAGAAAGCACAGCTAAATCATAAGCCGAGCTATGCTGGCCAGGTGCATCCAGACCATGCACTGTTTCAAAATGCGTATCCTTGAGATGCAGCTTCTCGGCATAGTTGTTCATCATTTCAACAAACTGCCGTTGCCCACCGGCAATATAGTCAGCCAGAGCAACACAAGCGTCATTTCCGGAATCCACAATTAAACCACGGCTTAAATCACGTACCGATACGCGATCGCCCTCTTTCAAAAACATCAGTGAAGAACCGACAAACACCGGATTATCTTTCGCCCACGCATCGCGCCCCACGGTGACAATATCGTCTGGCGTAATGCGATGACTATCGATAGCGCGATCCACGACATAACCCGTCATCAGCTTTGTCAGGCTGGCGGGATTGCGCTGTTGATGCTCATTACCCGCGGTGAGGATCTGTCCGGTGGTGTAATCCATCAGTACCCAGGACCCGGCTTGAATCTGTGGAGGCTGAGGTGAAAAAGGAATGTTTTCCGCCGCAAAACCAGACGATAAGTTAAAAACGAACAAAGAAGCAGCAATAATAAGACGGCGTTTCAACAGCAAACCCTCAGGAGTTTCAAATAGCTGTTCTTTTTACGGAAATACTTATGAACTGGCTGGAATAAAGTGCAAGAAAATGTGACTACCCTAGCATTTTTATCTGACATGATCTGTTGCCACTCGCTGCCAAATTGTGGCGCTAAAGCTGATTAGCACGGTGATATTTGATACTCTGGCAGACAGCAGAAATAACGGATTTAACCTAATGATGAATGACGGTAAGCAACAATCTACCTTTTTTTTCACGATTACGCGCAACACCCCTGAGAACCGCCATGAATAAGGGTTTCATGATTTGTGATTTTAGTTTGGTACGCAATTTGGTACACAACACAATTTTCACTTCAGCGGGTAGTCATCAAACTCACCATAACGAGCATCGTTGATGATGTATGTGATCACCACAAATATCACATCTGGACTAGTTCCGTCTTCATGCGCAGGTATCTGTTCACGCCTCCCTTTCTGCAAATCCTAAAGATGAGATTTTGGGGTTTTGGGATATCTTTTTATCCTCAGTTCTCTATCCATTCTACAAAGCAGTAATGAACCATCACTATGTGATAGTGAGGCATCCGCTACATTAAGCGCAGAGAAATGATGCAGTGGTGGTCGGACTGGATTGATGAAAAGGTGTGATCGGTTAGCGCAAGACGAATCACCACCCTCGCCAGTTTTGAGTTGTTTTGCGCTAATTTTTTACCCCACCTCTGCCCCATCAAAAGAAAACCCGCTCTAGCGGGTTCATGTCTCAGGCCTCTTTGCCCTTCTCTATCGCTGAGGGCTTGTCAGGAAGCAATGCGCTTATACGTCCCTTAAGGTACTTGTACATTCTGACGTCGATGAATGCTGCGTATAAATACGCTAGCACTATCGAGACAGCAATCATTTTTACCGCCCCCATAAATGGATCTCCCTCAACAATACCGGTAATCATCACAGGGAAATGGAGAAGGTACAGAGGGAAGCTGATAAACCCTAAAAACTGGACTGGTGCAGAGTAAAGGAACCGTTTAACCAGGGACTCATCATTCATGTAATCGACAGTTAGCAGGGGAAGAAATGCCACCATGTAGAAATAATCCATCCTGTTGGTATGCGAAGGTTGAGCATAGAGCCCGGCAAAGCATACAAACAGACACATAGCCAAAAAAACATTCTTTTGAGGTAGTTTAGTGAAACTCTCGTACCATTTTAATTTTATGATCGAGTACATACCCGATCCCATCAAAAGACATGATGATGCAAAAACAAAATTGTACATCCCGAAAAGCTCTGGACTACCGAGCCCTCTGGCAGAAACAACAGCCAGATAAATAAATGCCAAAATAGAAATGCATAACCTTGAAAGCGGCCCCATTCTCAAGAACAGAACTGGAATCAACATGGACGCCCAAAATTCTATGCTGACACTCCACGAAGGTTCATTTATCAAATTGAATGATAATGGGGTAGACCCATGTATAAATGCTAAATTCGCTACCCATGTCCTGATACTAAATACGTAATCACCTGGCACATAACCACCATTAAGGCTATTTACGTAGTAAATGATTACCATTATCACTGATGATATAAAGGTAAGAGGCCACAGTCTTGCCAGTCTATTCAAAAAATATGACGGGATAGACGCCCCATTTCTTACTGAGTGGGTAAGCACAAATCCCGATATGATGAAAAAATATGCAACAGCCAAGTGAGGGCCGTTGAATGGCCCATCATTTTTCCAACCAGTAACAGCATTGATGGCGTGATTTAGGAGCACTGCGCATGCAAAAAGGCCGCGCAAACCATCAACAGCATAGAAGCGTTTAATTTCCATAACAATTTATTTAAAAAAAGAAAAATTATACTAGAAATATATCATCAACATCTATGCCATTGATGATTAAGTGATGGTTGTCACGGTTTTGTGTTTCTGGCTGGAATGCTGGCAGTGCTTTACTCGCTTGACTCAGGATCGGTGAATACTCCATCTTCATAAATCCATCCAATTCTGCATGGTATTCCGTCTATTTTAACAACCTGATAATCATCAAAAATATGCCCCTCACCATCCCATATAACAATATTTACAACTATTCCATCTGTAATTAATGCATATCTCATGCAAACTCCTCCACAAGACAAATACCATCAGCACCTTCACCACCATAAAAACGCGTGGAGAAGACCTGCGTGTCATATGCGCCAGCGCCGCCACCGCCAGGGACTAATGCTTTCGCAATTCTCGGTGAATATACAGTACACTGCCCCGCTCTTCGGCTGCCACCCCAAAAGCTTGAACCGCCGTACCCATTAAGGAACCTAGTATTATTTTGGCCATCTCCGCCATCTCCGCCGGCTAGATTTACATCACCACCAGACCCGGCAACTCCAACGCCGCCTGATGCATATACAGTGGAAGCAGTGGACGGGTTTCCGCCTGTGGCAACCATCCCACTAAATGTTGAGTTACCGCCTTTTGTTGCCTCAGTTCCGCCAGCACCGATAACCACGGCAAAGTTTGTGATGTCAGCAATATTGAACCATTTGATACCTGTAGCGCCTGCAGCCCCCCCAGCACCGGAAAAGTTATCGGTTGGGGAACCACTATTAAAAGCGCCACCTCCGCCACCACCCCCTCCCGTTAGAGTTACTTTGATGCGCTTCGTCAGCGGGTTTAGCGTTACTGTTTTTGATGAGGTGATCCACTGCTCGGCAATCTTCCTACCTACGTATCCGTTGGTATCTCCCAAATCAAGGTTTGCGAGAGCCGTTTTCACCGTGCCATCCGATTTGATATCGCCAAACGGATTCTTGCGGCTTAACAGCAGAGCACGAAGCGCGGTAAGCAACTGGTCGTGCCGCGCCTTCTCCAGACTGGCACCAGATGCCTCAACAACGCTACAAAGTTCTTCCTGCAACATGTCAAAGTAGTCATCATCCAGATCGGTGGCAGGCGTGCCAGTCTGGGGGTTACCACGGGTAAAACCGTTCTTACCCGCGCCGAACTTATCCTTCTGCGCGGTTTTCGTGTCTATACGATGCATGGATTACTCCGGATATTTAAAAATTACGTAGGTATGCGACGGGCAGAGTTTGTTAAGCACACACTCGACAACGGTGTCGCCCCAGATACGCAGTGCGGAATCACAGGGATCGCCACATGTCATCCAGGTGGTGTTGGTGGTGGTTGGCATGTTGACATGCCAGTAATACCGCCATTCCGGCGCATTCACCGCGTCAGTACAGGCCGATGAGCAGGTGAACGTGCTTTTGTCGTATCGCGTGATGGTGGCATCTGGTCTGCCCAGGGCAGCAAGCTGTGCAAGATAAAAATCCTCGTTGATGCCGCCCGCCAGGTTAACCTTCGCATCCAGCCGTTGCTGACGCTGGCGAAGGGTCTGCGTTCCCGCCGGAATACATTCATCCGGCAGACCGCACAGACGCTCCCAGCGGTTTATCAGTTCAGTGGTGGTGCGCGGATCCAGCTCCCGCATCAGGGCATCCGCACGCTGATGAACACGGGTTAATGACGGTGCCGCACCGGCAATCGCCGGATCGCTGGCTGACCACGCCGGACCGGGCGGCAACAGTGCCGATAACAGGCGGATGTAATCATCGTTTGTCACGTCCATGAAATCGTCCCCAGTACCGCCAGTTCGTTTTTCGCAATGGAGATATTGTCCACCGGTGCAAGCAACTGATGGCTGTATTCCCCGTTCGCACCGGAAATCGCCTCACTGATACGCGACACCTTCAGTTCTCCCTGCGGATAACCATCACGCAGCAGGAACGAACGCAACTCCGCGGTGATGGCAGCCCGTATTTCCGGTGTATCCGGCGTCACGCGGATATGAAAATCCACCGTATGTGCCACCGGCCTGAACACATACAAGTCAGAACCTGCCACCGGGGCCAGTGGCCCGATATGTTGTATTGCCGCCGTTTCCGTTGATTCTTCCGGAATGGGATTAATCAGGTCACTGCTGGCAATCATCACACCGACAGTTCCCGTTCCCATCCAGTGACGGTATGTCCATGCGCGGGTAATGCCGGGCACTTCTTTAGCCCAGACGACATAGTCCCCGCCAGCCCCGCCCTGCGGCGTCCAGTAATACCGCTCAATGACGCGGGCGCGCCACGTTTCCAGATCTTCAGTATCGAATCCGCCAGTCAGGGTATCTGCAACACCGGAAGACGGCAGACCATTCACCGGCGTGACTAGGATTAATGCCGTACCGTCGTCAGCGTTACCGACCGCGCCTGCATTTGAGCAAGTGATCGGCACACGCAGGACACCACCGGAGCTGGTTGCATCGGCAGTTGCCGTGTACTGAACCAGGTCATCGCGCTGAATCACGCTCCCGGCAGTCACCTTCAGGCCATCGCTGACACCTTCCCAGCGCATATACCCGCTGGCAGCCGTGGCCCCCTTGCGCGGACACCGTTTCATCGCAGCATGTCGCGCCAGCCAGGACTCATCGCACAGGTCAGGCAGCATATTCATTGCCAGATAATCGATGTACCCGTAGACCGTATGCAGCGCCGCCGCATACACCTTTGCCCGCACGTCTTCATCCATGCGCCGGAGCGTGTTGCTGACGTCCAGCCTGGCGAATAAATCGTTACGGAGCATACTGATATTTTCTGCCAGCGTCGGGCGCTGAAATTCACTGTCCGCCATGCGTTATCGCTGGATTTGCCCCTATATTTCCAGACATCTGTTATCACTTAACCCATTACAAGCCCGCTGCCGCAGATATTCCCGT
>NZ_JAYQWM010000119.1:0-8366 GCF_036662595.1 Escherichia sp. Lx600-2
AAAGATTCGATGCATCGAAACCTTCATGGAACAATGAAAATACTTATTCACCTTAAATGAATAGGCACTCGGATATAAATAATTTACCTAATCATCCACAACTTCAATCGTTACATGCTGAGCACCAAGGTAAGTACCTTCATCCACTTCATAGCGCAAGGTTTCATCACAGTGTGGGCAGTCAAAGGCTTCGTTTGGCTCGATGCACTCATCTTCGAGCCAATCCCAGCCAATATGCTTTTCACAAGTTGGGCATGTCATTCAACAATCCTTACTCATTCAAATACAGCTCCGCCATTCCATCTAAACGGGCTTTTACTGCTTTCCAATTAGGCATCACGCTTGTTAATAAGCGCCAGAATTTCTCACTGTGGTTGTACTCAGCGATATGACAAAGCTCGTGCAGAATCACGTAATCAATACACTCTTTAGGCGCTTTAATTAGATGAGGGTTGAGCATCAGGTTCCCTTTGGCTGAACAGCTTCCCCATTGCTTTGTCATGGGCAGTACACGAAAGCTGGGGATACCATCAACCCATGTCGCTTGAGGTAGTAACTCAGATAGGCGCTCATGGAAAATACGTTCAGCACGAACCTTGTACCAGTTGCGCACCAAAGCTTTAACCATGGAAGTTTTGTCATCGTTAAACCTCGTCAAGGTGACAAGTAACTTACCGCGAGTCATTTTTACCGTTGGTAAGGCTTCTGAATCTTCCACGATCTTCAATACATAACGACGCCCAAGATAGAACTGCATCTCACCACTAACGTAGTGTTTGGGCTGCACGTACTCCAAATGACCTCGAAACTCTTTCAGGGCATCATAAATCCACTTGGCACGTTTCATTACCGCTTGGTGAATGTCCTCAAGCTCAGCGTCTTCTGGGGTACTAACTGTGACATCACAGTTGGGTTGCACCTTGATGGTAATACTTCGCTTTTTTCCTTGTTTGATAGGCTTACGCAGCACCTCATAGCTCACAGCCTCATCTCCATAGATGAAGCTGTATTCCTCTTTGTTACGTTCGTCAGAGAGTGTTGATGCCATTAATGGTGACCAGCTAAACCTAAGCGAGTGATTTGCACCACTTCTTCGGCAATGACTTGCGCTTTATCGACCCCTAAATCGGCAAACAGTAAAGGCAGCACCTCTAGAGTGATCTGGTTTTCAATCTCTGATGGATTGATTGAAAACTCTGCCACCGCTTTGCGCACTTTCTCGTCAATCTCTACTGCATAGTTGAGGCATTGTTCTTCAGTAAGACCTTGACCTTCAGCGCCATGTTTTAAGAACAATCCAAAGTAAGCTTGTACATGACGCTTAATTTTGGGGTCTAGCTCTGCGAAGCGATCGGTTGGCATTCCTTCGACTTTGCGCTCCTTCACTTACTGTTCAAAATCAGCAAATAGGAGATATTGCTTAACAGGCGCATCAAACATCTCTTTTGCTTGCTGAATCGCTTGTTTAAGTAGCTTCGAGAAATACTCTTGAGCGTAAGGGTCGTCGGCAAGGTCTTGCTCAATCATCTTAGTGACACGCCCTGTGATCGCATCTTTCTTATTACGAGCCTCATCGTCACTTAGCTCTTCTGGTTTTATATCCTTACCCATATTGCCAACCAGATAAGCGCCTTTAGACTCTTGGATCTCAACGCCGCCGATGTGCTTGTCTAACATAGTGCGAATGCTCTCAGCGTACTCGTCGTAATCAATGGTCTCTTCTGCTTGCTCACGGACAACTTTACGCAGTGATGTCATGCTTTTTAGCGTGTCTTTATAAATCTGACGTTTATCATCAAAGCTCTTGTCTTCAAAGTAGGTGGCTGATTGCAGGGCGACTTTTAAGCAATTAGCAAACGCAGTGAGCGTGCTATAAAAATCTTGGCGTTTCTTTAGGTTTAAATCGGTGGGCTGACCATCTACGTATTCTATGTTCGGCGCAAATACCCGTGCCATTGCTTGCGGATCTTGTGTGTTTTTTACATCAATAAAAAATGCCCACAGCTCACTATAAAGACCTGGCAGCTTCTTATATTCAGTACCATGCGGCTGTACAAGCCTTTAAGGTCATCGATATCAAAACCACCTTGGGTGTGCTCGGCCAAGTCCTGGTAGTCCGCAATGGTCGCATCGAGCTCTTTTAAGATGCCACGGTAATCGATGAGGTAACCAAACTCTTTCTTCTGATGCAGGCGGTTCACACGAGCGATGGCTTGGATAAGGTTATGTTGTTTCAGCGGCTTATCGATGTACAGCACCGTGTTTTTCGGCTCATCAAAGCCTGTTAGAAGCTTATCCACCACGATCATCAAATCAGGGCCATCGTCTTTGGCGAACTCTTCAATGATGCGTTTGGTGTAGGCTTTTTCATCTTCGTTGCCGACATTATCCTTCCACCAATTTTGCACCATGTCTTTGCTTTCACCATCGACCGTATCGTGTCCTTCACGGGTGTCTGGCGGTGACATAGCGACAACCGAAGTCACCTTGCCAATTTGGTCAAGAAGCTTTTTGTATTGGATGGCAGACGCTTTTGAGTCACAAGCAAGCTGACCCTTTAAACCTTGGCGTTTGAAGTTTTGGAAATGGTCAGAAATATCATGAGCGATAAGTTCAATACGACCCTCGGTTTGATAGATTTGACCTTTCTGAGCGAACTTCTTCTTCAAATCGGTACGTTGTTTTTCGGTCAGCTTATCGGTGATGCGGTCGAACCAAGCATCAAGCGCTTTGTCGTTGGTGCTTAACTCGGGAACACGCTCTTCATATAGTAAGGGGGTAACGGTTTTATCTACCACCGCCTGTTGCATGGTGTACGAGTGAATGATTTTACCGAATTTGTTTTCGGTCTTGTCATCTTGCAGCAGTGGTGTCCCCGTAAAGCCAATGTAAGCGGCTTTTGGCAGCGCCTGTTGCATTCGAATGTTGTTTTCACCGTTTTGGCTGCGGTGGCCTTCATCAACTAGGACAATCATGTCAGGGCTGTCGTTATAACACTCTGGCAGTTCAATCGCGGTGCCAAACTTGTTGATGATGGAGAAGATGATGCGCTCGTTGCCTTTGCCGATTTGCTCCGCTAAGCGGCGGCCTGTGGTTACCATGGCTGTTTTACGATCTTTTTCAGACAGTGCACCGCCAAATGATTGGACACCGCTTTGCCGTCGCTGCTCGCAGCAGCCAGCTTCATGGCCAGCGCCGCCTCGTGAGTCTGCGCGTCAATGTTTCTGAACTTGGTCGCATCAGCGCCGAGGTAAGCAAGGATGCGCATTTTTTCAGTAAGCGGTGGCTCGGGGTGTGCAGCAACTTTTGGGGCGAGCTGAACGACCTGAACCCATTCCTCCTGCGAAATCGCACCGGTAATAGCCTACATGTTGCGCCCGAGTTCCTGCATGATCTTGCGTAGCGCCAGTGGCTCAACCTGGGTAGCGTCACCAGCCCAAGCTGGCAACTGAAAACCCCATAAAAGCAGGCAGGCCGTAACGGTCAGGGTGATAGTTCCAAATGCGTGGCTGTGTTTGCGGTGGGTCATGAAATTCTCCTGTAATTCAATCGTTCTCTCATTCGAACTCCCGCCCTTCGCCAGCTTCCTCATGGGTCACGCCGTCGCGGATGTGGTAGATGCGCTTGAATGTGGGGATGATCTTTTCGTCATGGGTGACGACGATGATGGCGGTCTCTAACTTCCGGGCCATGTCGTTGAGGATGCGGATTACAGCCATGGCGCGCTCGGAATCCAGCGGCGCAGTAGGTTCATCGGCCAGGATCACCGGCGGACGATTGACCAGTCCGCGCGCGATGGCGACCCGTTGCTGCTCGCCACCGGAGAGTTGCGAGGGCATTGCGCGAGCTCGGTGTTGCACATCAAGCGCTGTGAGCAATTCCAGTGCCTTCGCGCGCGACTCTCCATTCGCGACGCCTGCAAGCATCGGCAGCAGCGCCACGTTGTCGGTGACATCGAGAAACGGAATCAGGTACGGCGCCTGGAAAACGAAACCGATCTTGTCACGCCGTAAGGCGCGCAGGTCGCGGACTTTCCAGCCATCGGCGTAGATCACTTCATCGCCCAGCGTCATGCGACCGGCGGTCGGTTCGATCACCGCACCCAGACACTTGAGCAGCGTGCTCTTGCCGGACCCGGAAGGGCCGATCAGTCCCACCACTTCACCAGGCGCAACATGCATATTCACGTCTCTCAAGGCAAAGACAGCGGTGTCACCATCGCCATACCGCTTGCTTAAACTTTCGATGTGTATCCCTTTGCCACTCATCTCAACCTCCAATGGCTTCGGCCGGATCGACCTTGAGTGCCATGCTAATGGCGACGAGGCTAGCTAGAACGCAGATCACGAGCACAGCAAAAAAACCGGCGACAGAATCCATTGGCGTGAGCAGGACATATTTTGGAAAAGCCGGTGCTGAAAAGGTGGCTGTGATCTTGCCGACCACGAAGCCAATCACGCCCAGGGCGAGCGCCTGCTGCATGATCATCGCGGCGATGGTTCGGTTGCGTGTGCCGATGAGCTTCAACACCGCGATCTCACGGATTTTGTCCATCGTCAGCGAATAGATGATGAAGGCAACGATGGCCGCGCTAACGATGGCCAGAATCACAAGGAACATGCCGATCTGCTTGGCCGAGGTGGCGATCAGCTTGCCGACGAGGATGTCTTCCATCTGTGCCCGGGTGTAGACCGTCAAACACTTCCAGCGCTGGATGGATTCGGCAACCTCGTCCGGCGCATGACCAGGTTTCAGAGTGACCAGCACGGTATTGACGAACGCGTTGCTGCTCTGTGAAGCAATCACGGCATCCAGCAAACCTGGATCACCGGGTCGATTGAAGACCGGGTTGGCTTCGGTGCGACGCCGGCTTTGCCAGATGGCATCGTTGTCCTTGAGGAACTGGGCCTCCTGGGCATCTTTGAGCGGAATGAATACCATCGGGTCGCCGCTGGACGACACCATGCGCCGTGTCAGCCCCACGACGGTGTAATGATTGCGGCGAATGGCAAGACGATCTCCCAGTTTGAAGCCGGTGGCGATGTCGGCCACAGCCTCGTAGTGACCGCGCGTGATCTGGCGTCCAGCGACGAGATAAGGAGGCCATCCGGGTGTAGCCCCCAACGCACCGGGCGCGATGCCGACCACCATGGTGCGTACATCACTCTCGCCCTTGCGTACCTGCATGGTCAGGTAGGTCGCGTTCGCTACCTGTGAGACTCCCGGCATGGCGAGAATGGCGCGATACACGTCATCGTTGAGGCTGGACGACTCCGCATAAGGACCCAGAGTATCCTTTTGCACCACCCAAAGGTCAGCGCCACTGTTGTCGAGCAACGCCTTGCCGTCGTCCACCATGCCTCGGTACACCCCAGCCATGACTAGGGTGACGCCGATCAGCAGACCCAGACCGATGCCGGTGAAGACGAATTTCCCCCAGGCATGGAGAATGTCGCGGCCGGCCAGGCTGATCATCGTGAAACTCCCGGGATATGCTCGACCACATGGATGCGGCTGCGCGCCGTCAGTGCCTTTTCGCTATAGGTCACAACCTGGTCCCCATTCTTGAGCCCTTCGCGCACCTGCACGTAACCATTGAGGTCGGAAGTGCCGAGCTTGACCGGGGAGAAATGCAGATCACCATCCACGATTTGCCAGACACCAACTTTATCGCCTTCACGCTGGACGGCAGCGTTGGGGATCAGTGGAGCGGCCGGGAGCGCCGGCAAGTCAACCGTGACTTCGGCCAGTTCACCCACTGGTGGCAAAGGTTCTGGTTTGTTATCGAATGTCACCTTGGCAAGCGTTTCCTCGGTTACCGCGTCGGCCTTGGGTTCCACCCGCAGCACGCGACCTTTCAAGGTCTGGCCACCACGCGAACGCAGGACGATATGAGCCGGCAGCCCCCCAGCCAGCCCCGATGCGCTGATCTGGTCGAAGCGCACATTGATCCACAAACTCTTGGGGTCGATCACTTCCACCACGGCCTGGCCCGCGACGATGGTCGTGCCGGGATTGGCATCGCGCACGGCGACTACACCGTCGACCGGCGCGATCAGGCGCAGATTGCTCCGCTGCGCGACGAGTGCTTCGTGGTCGGAGCGTGCCCGGGCAATATCTTCCCGAGCGGCGGATAGGGCGGCATCGGCGATCTGCAGTTCCTGCCGCTTGGTGGTGACGATTTCCTCGCTGGTCGAGCGCACCGCAAACAATTGCTCATAGCGGCGCGCCTGGGTTTGCGCGTAGGCTTGCCGGGCTTCTGCCTCACGCAAAGCCGCTTCCGCCCGCTTGAATACAGACTCCTGTGAGCGCACCCGATCATCAAGGTCGACCGGCTCCATCTCGCCGAGCACCTGTCCGGCCTTGACCTGGTCGCCTACATGCACCTCCAGGCGTTTGACGCGCCCGGCAAACGTCGGCCCGATCTTGTAGGTGTAGCGCGCCTCCACCGTGCCGATGCCGAACAGCGCCGGTGTGATAGCCCGTGATTCCACGCTTGCCACCGTCACAGCGACCGGGGCGAGCGGCCCTGATCGCAGACCGACATAAATAAAAAGCACCAGCAAAGGAATGATGACGGCAAGCAGTGCCAGGGTGCGGCCTTGCAAGGGTAACTTTTTCATTGCGCACTCCTTATGCCACGCCGATAAATTGCAAAGACGCGCGGCGCATCGCGGTGCATACGTCCCACATCACCCGCCAACAGCGATTGCATGACCAAGCCCTGGATCGTGCCAATGAACAGCGTTGCCGCCGCCTCGTTGTCAAGCGAGGGAGACAACTCGCCGCTGGCCTTGCCTTTCTCGATGAGACGATGCAAACGTTCGCCGTAGCGCTGAATCAAGGTTTGCACCATGCGCTTGGCCGGTGTCGATTCGGCACGCTGAAGCTCACCAAACATCATTCTTGGCACGCCTGGGTGCTCAGCTACGAATTCGATGTGACTCATGAACATCGCCTCCATGGCTGCCAAGGGCGACTCGATTCCTTGTGCGGATCGATCGATTCTGGCTAATAGACGCTCTGCTACCCACTCCATGACCGCCTGCCAAATGGCTTCCTTGTTCGGGAAGTGCCGAAACAGCGCACCCTGGGTCAAGTTCATGTGTTTAGCGATAGCCGCAGTGGTTATCTCGCTTGGGTTTTGTGAACCGGCAAGCGCCACGACGGACTCGACAGTTACGGCACGACGTTCATCGGCCGGCAGATGCTTTGGATGGGTGTCCACGAGCACTCCTTGTAAGATAGTAATTGATTACTATCTTACCACAAGAGGCAACTCAAACAAGAGAAAACCCGACGTACTCGTCAATATCTAGAGTCTGCAATGGGCTTAACGTGCTTTATTTTCCGTTTTCTGAGACGTCCCCAGTACTCGATTGCCGACTACCAGCTTGCGATTAAACTGCTTAGGATTCCATGAATAATGAACGGATGATGGTATTTGAGTGCTTTCACCTGAGAGGCTTTGCAGAGATAGGTTGTCCATCTCAAAATCGACCCCTTTCATCTTTAATATCTCACGCATCAGGGCATCGCTTCCCCCTGGGTTAGTAGGCATGGGTCTGCCTGTTAAGCTGTTAATCCTTGCCTTGGTATACAAGCCATAGCCAAGCTTTATTAGCTCACCTTGTTTGACCAAATACCTAAGCGCTCGACCAATTTGATCGTAGCTAGCAAAACCATCAAAGTCTTTCCGCTCAAAAACATAGCGTCTGGAACGCTTTATCTTTTGAACTAGTCACCTATGTTAAATTTCGATATCCTCAGATATATTAAGCGCATCTTCCATTTCGACGCCCAGATAACGAATTGTATTGTCTAACTTAGCGTGTCCAAGCAGTAACTGAACGGCACGAATGTTTTTTGTTCGAGCATAGATTAAAGTCGCCTTAGCTCTTCGCATTGAATGAGTTCCATATAGATAAGGATCATAACCGAGTTGAGACGCCCAGCGGTGAATGATGGTTGAATAGCAGCTATAGCTCATAGGCTTACCCTCCTTACGAGGGCTAGGGAAGATATAATCAGACGCAGATAAACCACTTTGCATCAACCATTGTGTTAATGATTGCGCAGTACGCGAAGTTATTTCGAATTGAACCTCACGTTCCGTTTTACTTTGTTGGTAAAGAACTCTGTTCTGAATGACACCACCTGAAGAAATATCTCGAACTTTCATTCTCAACAGATCACATGACCGTAATTTACAATCGATGGCGATATTCAGTAACGCCAGCTCTTTGATGTTGCCCTCAATTTCTAGTCGAGTTCGAATACGCCAGATATCTTCTAGCTTAAATGGCTTTTTCTGCCCTGTTAAATGACTTTTCTTTGTCCACATAATTGACCTCCAATCTAACTTT
>NZ_JAYQWM010000120.1:0-8203 GCF_036662595.1 Escherichia sp. Lx600-2
CAAACGTTACTTTTTGCTCACTGTTTACAAATTGATAACAACCAGGAATTTTACTTAGGATCAATATATGGAGTGCGTGATGGATAAATCTGAAGTATTGATTAGTGTTAATAGACGTATTAGTTCACGAAGGGCAAAGTTCTTATAGGCGTTTACTATATTGAACAACGATTCGGACAAGGATGTAAATAATGAAAAGGATGACATGTTCGAAACGATAACGGCTAAGGAGCAAGTTATGATTTTTCTCATGACGAAAGATTCTTTTCTTTTACAGGGCTTTTGGCAGTTGAAAGATAATGACGAAATGATAAAAATCAATTCCCTGTCAGAGATCAAAAAAGTAGGCAATAAACCCTTCAAGGTTATCATTGATACCTATCACAATCATATCCTTGATGAAGAAGCGATTAAATTTCTGGAGAAATTAGATGCCGAGAGAATTATTGTTTTGGCACCTTATCACATCAGTAAACTAAAAGCTAAAGCGCCTATTTATTTTGTTAGCCGCAAAGAAAGTATCAAAAATCTTCTTGAGATTACTTATGGTAAACACTTGCCCCATAAGAATTCACAATTATGTTTTTCACATAATCAGTTCAAAATTATGCAACTGATTCTGAAAAATAAAAATGAAAGCAATATCACGTCGACGCTCAATATTTCGCAACAAACATTAAAGATTCAGAAATTCAACATTATGTACAAGCTGAAACTAAGACGTATGAGCGACATCGTCACCCTGGGTATCACATCTTATTTTTAGTCAGGACATAAGCAACTGAAATTGATGGCTGGCATGACGAGGGATGCAGATGCTGATTTCATTACCCCCGGTGATTACTAAAGGAGAGGCTAAAACGACTTTATTCCCCTGGTATGTGTATCCACCAGTAGAACCCTTCGTTGCCCGAATGCTGGCAGGAACTGTTGGCAGAACGGCAACATTTTTTTTGTCGTTGACCTCACCATGTCGATCACTATGCCTGTATCCCACCTTACTGGCTGACAACCCCACTATGCCGCTGGTCTGTAAATCCCTCATATCTCTCCTCGCGCGCAATTTAAAGAACCGTTATTTCTCAAGAATTTTCAGGGACTAAAATGAACAGAAGAAGAAAGCTGTTAATACCGTTGTTATTCTGCGGCGCGATGCTCACCGCCTGCGATGACAAATCGGCGGAAAACGCCGCCGCCATGACGCCTGAGGTCGGTGTCGTCACACTCTCCCCTGGGTCGGTCAATGTGTTGAGCGAATTGCCCGGTAGAACCGTTCCTTATGAAGTTGCCGAGATACGTCCCCAGGTGGGCGGTATTATCATTAAACGCAACTTTATCGAAGGCGATAAAGTGAACCAGGGCGATTCGCTGTATCAGATTGATCCTGCACCTTTACAGGCCGAGCTAAACTCCGCCAAAGGCTCGCTGGCGAAAGCGCTCTCTACCGCCAGCAATGCCCGCATCACCTTTAACCGCCAGGCATCGTTGCTGAAGACCAACTACGTTAGCCGTCAGGATTACGACACCGCGCGCACCCAGCTGAATGAAGCAGAAGCCAATGTCACCGTCGCCAAAGCGGCTGTTGAACAGGCGACGATCAATCTGCAATACGCGAATGTCACCTCGCCGATTACGGGCGTCAGCGGGAAATCGTCGGTGACCGTCGGCGCACTCGTTACCGCTAATCAGGCAGATTCGCTGGTTACCGTACAACGTCTGGACCCGATTTATGTCGATCTCACGCAGTCGGTGCAAGATTTCTTACGCATGAAAGAAGAGGTCGCCAGTGGGCAAATCAAACAGGTTCAGGGCAGTACGCCAGTACAGCTCAATCTGGAAAATGGTAAACGTTACAGCCAGACCGGCACGCTGAAATTCTCCGACCCGACGGTTGATGAAACCACGGGCTCCGTGACGTTACGGGCGATTTTCCCCAACCCAAATGGTGACTTGCTGCCTGGCATGTATGTCACGGCATTAGTGGATGAAGGTAGCCGCCAGAATGTATTACTGGTGCCGCAGGAAGGCGTCACCCACAACGCCCAGGGTAAAGCAACGGCGCTCATTCTGGATAAAGACGATGTCGTGCAGCTACGCGAAATTGAAGCCAGCAAAGCCATCGGCGACCAGTGGGTTGTCACCTCTGGCTTGCAGGCTGGCGATCGGGTGATCGTTTCCGGTTTGCAACGCATTCGTCCGGGTATCAAAGCACGAGCAATTTCCTCCAGCCAGGAAAACGCCAGCACCGAATCGAAACAATAACGTTGCAGGCTTAAGGGGACTTTCATGGCTAACTATTTTATTGATCGCCCGGTTTTTGCCTGGGTACTTGCCATTATTATGATGCTTGCAGGTGGTCTGGCGATCATGAACTTACCGGTTGCGCAGTATCCGCAGATTGCGCCACCGACCATTACCGTCAGCGCTACCTATCCGGGTGCCGATGCGCAAACGGTAGAAGACTCGGTCACTCAGGTGATTGAGCAAAATATGAATGGGCTTGATGGCCTGATGTACATGTCTTCAACCAGTGATGCGGCGGGTAATGCCTCTATCACTCTGACCTTCGAGACTGGGACATCTCCTGATATCGCACAGGTTCAGGTGCAAAATAAACTGCAACTCGCTATGCCTTCATTACCTGAAGCGGTGCAGCAGCAGGGGATTAGCGTTGATAAGTCGAGCAGTAATATCCTGATGGTAGCGGCGTTTATTTCTGATAACGGCAGCCTCAACCAGTACGATATCGCGGACTATGTAGCGTCTAATATCAAAGACCCGCTAAGCCGTACCGCGGGCGTTGGTAGCGTACAGCTCTTTGGTTCCGAGTACGCCATGCGTATCTGGCTGGACCCGCAAAAACTCAATAAATACAATCTGGTACCTTCCGATGTTATTTCCCAGATTAAGGTGCAAAACAACCAGATTTCCGGTGGTCAACTGGGTGGCATGCCACAGGCGGCAGACCAGCAGCTAAACGCCTCGATCATTGTGCAGACGCGTCTGCAAACGCCGGAAGAATTTGGCAAAATCCTGTTGAAAGTTCAGCAAGATGGTTCGCAAGTGCTGCTGCGTGATGTCGCCCGCGTCGAACTTGGGGCGGAAGATTATTCCACCGTGGCGCGCTATAACGGCAAACCTGCTGCCGGGATCGCCATCAAACTGGCTGCCGGAGCAAACGCCCTGGATACCTCGCGGGCAGTCAAAGAGGAACTGAACCGCTTATCAGCCTATTTCCCGGCAAGTCTGAAGACGGTTTATCCTTACGACACCACGCCGTTTATCGAAATTTCTATTCAGGAAGTTTTCAAAACACTGGTTGAGGCTATCATCCTCGTCTTCCTGGTCATGTATCTGTTTTTGCAGAATTTCCGTGCCACAATCATCCCGACGATTGCCGTACCGGTGGTTATTCTCGGGACGTTTGCGATCTTGTCGGCGGTCGGTTTCACCATCAACACGTTAACTATGTTCGGGATGGTGCTGGCGATAGGGTTACTGGTGGATGACGCCATCGTAGTGGTGGAGAACGTCGAGCGTGTCATTGCGGAAGATAAGCTACCGCCGAAGGAAGCGACGCATAAATCGATGGGGCAGATCCAACGTGCGCTGGTCGGTATTGCCGTTGTTCTTTCCGCAGTGTTTATGCCGATGGCCTTTATGAGCGGTGCAACCGGGGAGATCTACCGCCAGTTCTCCATCACGCTGATCTCCTCCATGCTGCTTTCAGTATTTGTGGCAATGAGCCTGACCCCTGCCCTGTGCGCCACCATTCTGAAAGCCGCGCCGGAAGGCGGTCACAAACCTAACGCCCTGTTCGCACGCTTCAACACGCTGTTTGAAAAATCAACTCAGCACTATACCGATAGCACCCGCTCGCTGTTGCGTTGTACCGGTCGCTACATGGTGGTCTACCTGCTGATTTGCGCCGGGATGGCGGTGCTGTTCCTGCGTACACCGACCTCTTTCTTACCAGAAGAGGATCAGGGGGTATTTATGACCACCGCGCAGTTACCTTCCGGTGCCACCATGGTTAACACCACGAAAGTGCTGCAACAGGTGACGGATTATTATCTGACTAAAGAGAAAGATAATGTCCAGTCGGTATTTACCGTTGGCGGCTTTGGCTTCAGCGGCCAGGGGCAAAACAACGGCCTGGCGTTTATCAGTCTCAAGCCGTGGTCTGAACGTGTCGGTGAGGAAAACTCGGTTACCGCGATCATTCAGCGGGCAATGATTGCGCTAAGCAGTATCAATAAAGCCGTCGTCTTCCCGTTCAACTTACCCGCGGTGGCTGAACTGGGTACCGCGTCAGGTTTTGATATGGAACTGCTGGACAACGGTAACCTGGGGCACGAAAAACTAACCCAGGCACGAAACGAGCTGTTATCACTGGCAGCGCAATCACCGAATCAGGTCACCGGGGTACGCCCGAACGGCCTGGAAGATACGCCGATGTTCAAAGTGAACGTCAACGCTGCGAAAGCTGAAGCAATGGGCGTGGCGCTGTCTGATATCAACCAGACAATTTCCACCGCCTTCGGCAGCAGCTACGTGAACGACTTCCTCAACCAGGGGCGGGTGAAAAAAGTGTATGTCCAGGCAGGCACGCCGTTCCGTATGTTGCCGGATAACATCAACCAGTGGTATGTACGCAACGCCTCTGGCACGATGGCACCGCTTTCTGCCTACTCGTCTACCGAATGGACCTATGGTTCACCGCGACTGGAACGCTACAACGGCACCCCGTCAATGGAGATTTTAGGTGAAGCGGCGGCCGGGAAAAGTACCGGTGACGCTATGAAATTTATGGCAGACCTGGTCGCTAAACTTCCGGCAGGCGTCGGCTACTCATGGACCGGACTGTCGTATCAGGAAGCGTTATCCTCAAACCAGGCTCCCGCGCTGTATGCGATTTCACTGGTCGTGGTGTTCCTCGCCCTCGCCGCACTCTATGAGAGCTGGTCAATTCCGTTCTCGGTGATGTTGGTTGTTCCGTTAGGCGTCGTTGGCGCATTACTGGCCACCGATCTGCGAGGCTTAAGTAATGACGTCTACTTCCAGGTTGGTTTGCTGACCACCATCGGGCTTTCCGCCAAGAACGCCATCCTGATTGTCGAATTTGCCGTTGAGATGATGCAGAAAGAAGGGAAAACGCCGATAGAGGCAATCATCGAAGCGGCGCGGATGCGTTTACGCCCAATCCTGATGACCTCTCTGGCCTTTATTCTCGGCGTGCTGCCGCTGGTTATCAGTCATGGTGCCGGTTCTGGCGCGCAAAACGCGGTAGGTACCGGCGTGATGGGCGGGATGTTTGCCGCAACAGTGCTGGCAATTTACTTTGTTCCGGTCTTTTTCGTTGTAGTGGAACATCTCTTTGCCCGCTTTAAAAAAGCGTAACGTGTAAATGAGAGTAAGGTTGAACGTGAAGGTTCAGCCTTACTCTTTCCTGCTAACCATTCACCACTCAACAACCAGCTAACCGTCAGGAATACCAGGCTTAGTACACAGCACTGAAAGTAGAAACCACTCCAGCCATTCGTCATCAATTTGAACAGCACAATACTGACCCACATTCCCGTAATCGTATGAATTGTCAGCTTAATAATCCCAAACATGCCGAGTCTTTTCCTCCTGAAAATACCTATACCGCCTGGCAAACTGCGAAAGAGAACTAGCCGGTAGCCCGGCAGAAATCATCAGGGAAGAGTTTCACATGAAGCAGGTGTGAGATCCTGACCAATATTCAAATGCAAAATATGTCAGGAAAAGGTACCTGGCGAATGTTGCGCAAACTGATGTGGCGTTACACCATAATATTGTCGAAATGTGTTTATAAAGTACGACGTACTGCTATAGCCACATTTTTCCGCAATAGTATGCAGAGGAATTTGACGTAACTCGAGTAATCGTCTGGCCATCGACATCCTGGAGGCGAGTAATATTTTACTGAAACAGGTGTTTTCATCCTGCAACTTTTTTTTGATGAGACTCTCGCTGGTATACATTCTTTCCGCGATATCGCGCAGATACCAACGTTTGGCGATATCAAAGCTAATAAGGCGTTCAACTTTTCCTGAAACAGTGCTGATGCTATTGAAAAGTAAGGGGATCAGTTCTTTCTTATGAGAAAACATCGATAAACAGGAAAGGTAGAGCATATTGCTCAGTATCGGTGAATTTACCCCGGATTCATTGAAGCTATCAAAAATCGCCGTCACCAGCGGCATGGGGGGTGACTGGTTAATTAACAGACGGTCTTTGCTATGTAACCCTAAATTGCGTGGTAGCTGACGAATATTTTGTAAGTAATGGCAAACTGTCAGCTCATCGATATCCAGTCGTCGCGTATCCGGTGAACAAAACGCAAAATCGTCTGCCAAATTTTTCTCCAGCAGCAGGATACTCTCGTTATGCAGCGATATTTTTTGCTGTTCATGATAAATATCGAATGAACGACGAATGAGGATCACCGAGCAGACATGAGTCATGATTATCCCTTATATTTCATACTGCGATTATTTCAATTTCAGTATACTAATGAAATGATGCCAGACTGTTTCTTAGCGCAAAAACTGCCAAATTTGGTAGGACCAAAATTTATCCACAAAGTAGTTTTGCATAACAGTTAATTGATAATAAGTAAATGCAACACGAATATATTTTCGCACAGCGTATAGCTTATGTTTATAAAAAAATGGCTGATCTTATTTCCAGTAAAAGTTATATTTAACTTACTGAGAGCACAAAGTTTCCCGTGCCAACAGGGAGTGTTATAACGGTTTATTAGTCTGGAGACGGCAGACTATCCTCTTCCCGGTCCCCTATGCCGGGTTTTTTTTATGTCTGAGTAAAACTCTATAATCTTATTCCTTCCGCAGAACAGTCAGTGCCGTAAAAATTCCCTTGCGCAACAATACTTGCCGCCGAGTTACGGTTCGACAATCTCTGCGCCGATCGCTCCTGATACTCTGTGGGCGTCATCCCATAATAATTTCGAAAGACGTAAATGAAATACGACACGCTGTGATATCCACAGGACACTGCGACTCGCTTAATTGAAAAGCCATGTATAACAATAAGTTGCAAAGCACGTTGCATTCTACACTCAGTAAGCAACTGTGAATATGATGTCTCTTCTTCGCGCAATTTTTTCTTTAACAGACTTGGACTCATCAACAGCTCGCTGGCGATTCGGGCTAGTGTCCACTCATGAGCGATATTATTATTGATAACCGTACAAACTCGTGTTCGCATGTTCGGTTGTAAAACGTTCAGAAGCAGCGGTATAAAGTGATCATCCTCAAGAAAAACAGATAACAACGCAAAGATTAATGCTCTTTTACGTAGCATTTCTGCATAGCGAAGATTCTTATTCTGCGATAGTTGCGCAACTTCCTGAAAAACAGGAATATCTCTGCTACAGTGATGAACGAGTAATGAAGAAATTTTTTTATGTGCATGAAGATTTAATGCCTCCTCCTTGAGCATCGGCAGAAATAATGAAAGCGTATCCCTTGATACTAATACAAAATTTTCAACACACTTATCTACTCGAATTTGGCTTGCATCCGCAAAAACCAAGTCACCGCCATTAAAATAGCGATATTCACCATTAACCATGGTGAGAATATATTTATGTCTTGCGTACGCAATTAGACAATTCCCATGTAATGATTGCATAGTTGACTTAATATTACATAAACATATTACTGTTTATTAATGTAGCACGCCGCCCTCTTAAGTCAAATTGATTGATAAATAAATTTAAACGAAGCGGGAGAACAGGATGATAATGTGTGATGTTCTACGGGCAGGATGACTGGATTTATAATACAAAAACGTGTTTAAGAACGCAGGGAAATTAATAGTAAGCAAATAATCCCTTGTCGTGACATTAAAGACAATCGCTACATTTAATAAACATTCATATAACATATATCTTATCAACACGATGAATAGACAGCCAATATATTATTGCGATTAATAAGCAACCGAATGCCCAGCTGTTTTTTTTAAAGGCTGGGCATTCGGTTTTTACAACGTTATGTTATCAGGTGTGTTTAAAGCTGTTCTGCTGGGCAATACCCTGCAGTTTCGGGTGATCGCTGAGATATTTCAGGGAAGCTTTGTAGTCTTCCAGCAACAGTTCAGCAAAGTCCATTTCGAAGCCGCGACGACACATAATGCGCATCACCACGAT